>JALULB010000104.1:0-2973 GCA_027041035.1 Sedimenticola sp.
CAACAAGGCCTCCGCGCCGAGAATCCGGCCGTTGCGCGCGTCGACCTTGGGCTGGTAGACCAGCGTCAGTTCGTCGTTGTCCAGGGCCTTGCGCAACTGTCCTTCCACTTCCAGTTTTTGCTCTATCGCGACGAGCATTTCGTCGGAGAACAATTGATAGCGGCTGCGGCCGGCTTGCTTGGCGTGATACATCGCGGTGTCGGCGTACTGCATCAGTTCTTCCACCGAAACACCGTCGTCCGGGAACAGGCTGATACCGATGCTGGTCGGCGTGTAGACCTCGTTGAGTCCGATACGGAAGGGCTGTTTGAAGGCATCGACCAGCTTCGCGGCGACGTGCTCGGCCTGCTCCCGTTGAGCGAGACCCTCCAGCATCACCAGAAACTCGTCGCCGCCAAGGCGTGCCGGGGTATCCGACTCTCGCAGAACGGAGCGGATGCGCTCGGCGGCCTGTTGCAACAGGAGATCACCGCTGGCGTGGCCGAGACTGTCGTTGACCTGCTTGAAATCGTCCAGATCGATGAACAGCAGCGCGACCTTCTTTTCGGCTCTACGGGCATGGGAAAAGGCTTGCTCGATATGGCTTTGCATATAGAAGCGGTTCGGCAGGTCGGTCAGTTGGTCGAAGTTCGCCTGGTGCACCAGCTGGCGCTTGGCGTTGTCGCGCTCCGTCATGTCCAACGCGGTGGCCAGGATGACCGCCGGTGATTCCTTCAGCGAGAGCTGCAAGCGAATCTCCACCGGATACTGGCTGCCGTCCTTGCGCCGGTGGTGGCCGTGGTAGAACACCGATTCCTGGGTGCCACTGTAGAGCGGGGTCAGCAGCATGTCGAGATCGCTCCGGCTCAGTTCGGTGAGTACGTCGAGTATGCTCAGGGATTCGATCTCCGCCGCGCTGTAGCCCAGGTGTTGCAAAGCGCCCTGATTGACTTGCAGGCATTGCAGACTGTCGGCATCGACGATGTAGATCTCGCTGGAGCTGTCGTTCAGGATGCGTCCGAGGCGGTTGTCCAGGCGTTTTTTCTCGCGCGCCAGGTTTTCCGCGAGTACCTGATTCTCGTACCCCAGGGTCAGCGATGCGATGACGTTTCGATACAGCTGGTGGCTGGCGCGCATCAACAACAATACGTAGATCAGCATCACCGCGCTGATGGCGATATGCAGATGCCCGTCGAGGCTCGCGGAGACGACGACCGTCGGCAACAGAATCGCGTTGATATACAGATAAAAGGCGATGTAGTCGTAGAGCAATACGGTTAGCGCGCCGGCGCATATCCCGGCGAGTACAAGGACGTTGAATACCTCGTAGGCGACGGGTACCTGCCCGAACAACAGCAGGGAGCTGCCACCGATGACGATGCCGGTCGCCAGGGTGCCAAGGCGAAAGCGCAGGCACCAGTGACGCAGTTGTGTGGCGCCGGGTTCGGCGTTTAGAAAGCGCCAGTAGTTGACAGCCCTGCCGAGCAGCACCGAGGTCAGCACGGCGTACCAGATCAACAGGCTGGAAAGCGCGATCTGGTACGACAGCAGGAATACGAATACCGCCATCACCGCCAATGTGGACAGGATGCTGCTGACGGTTTCGGCATACAGCGCGCGCAGCCGGTCGATATTCACGCGCTGTTCGATCTTGAGCTGGGTATCGAGCATGATGTCCTTATTCAGGGAAGATGCCATGGGTTTCAGTGTGTTCACGCTATAGCGGCACATTGGCAACTCTCCTTATAGCCGCCATTGACGCTGATCGGGTAGAGTTGGGGTGCCTCAAGCCATATCGGAGTCCGCGTTGAAAATCGTCGTCGCGCCCAATGCATTGAAGGGCAGCCTGTCGGCGCGGCGGGCCGCCGATGCCATCGCCGCCGGGGCGTTGGAAGCCGTGCCCGGCACGCGGGTCGTCAGCGTGCCGATTGCCGACGGCGGCGACGGCTTGCTGGCGGTACTCAAGGATGCCCTGAACATGCGCGTGATGCGGGTACGCGTGCGCGGTCCCTTGGGCGATGCGGTCGAGGCGCGCTACCTCTACAGCGATACCGAGAGAACCGCGATTATCGAGATGGCCTCCGCGGCCGGCCTGGCGCTGTTGGACCCTGAGCGCCTCGATCCGCTCGAAGCCTCGACCCATGGCGTCGGAGAAATGCTTCTGCATGCCGCGAGGCAGGGCGCGGAAACCCTCCTTGTGGGCATCGGCGGCAGCGCGACCAACGATGGCGGCATGGGCATGGCCAGCGCGCTGGGTATCGTCTTTCGCGATGCACGCGGCATGGCCCTGAAGGGGAATGGCCGTAATCTGGAAGCCATTCGCCACATCGATACGCGCGCTTTTGCCACAGAGCTGCGCTCGGTTACCGTCAAGGTTATCTGCGATGTCGACAATCCGCTGCTGGGTCCACGTGGCGCGACCCGGGTCTTCGGCGAACAAAAGGGGGGGGATGCACGCACCGGGAAGCGACTGGAATCCGGTTTGCGGAATCTTGCCGCGTTGATGAAGCGGGATCTGGGTTCGGATGTGTATAATCTGGCCGGTGCGGGCGCCGCCGGCGGTCTTGGTGCCGGGCTGGTGGCTTTTCTCGGCGCCGAGCTGATGCCGGGGGCCGACGTGGTGCTCGATCTCATTGGCTTCGATCGTGCGCTTGAAGGCGCGGACCTGCTGCTCACCGCCGAGGGCCGGCTGGACGGGCAGACGGCATGCGGCAAGGCGCCATCGGTCGCGGCGAAGCGGGCCAGGGCGAAAGGCGTGCCCTGCATCGCTCTGGCGGGCCGGGTCGACATGGACATGGACTCGATGGCCGGGACGGGCCTCGACGCGGCTTTCAGCCTGTGTCCCGGACCACTGGGGCAGGATGACGCGATGCGGCATGCCGCCGTCTACCTGCGTTCCGTGGCGGCGAACGTCGTCGCCGACCGGGCGGTGAAGCTGGGAGACCTGGTGCGCTGACGGCGCACCCGGAAGGAGATGAAGCATGGAACGCTCGC
>JALULB010000104.1:2983-3963 GCA_027041035.1 Sedimenticola sp.
ACCATCAGGGGGTGGGCATGTCGAGCGACAGCACGATCAAGAAATGCATCTTTCCGGCGGCCGGCTACGGCACCCGTTTTCTGCCGGCGACCAAGGCGATGCCGAAGGAGATGCTTCCGGTCGTCGACAAACCGTTGATTCAGTACGGCGTGGAAGAGGCCGTGGCGGCCGGCATGACCGACATCGGCATCATCACCGGGCGGGGCAAGCGCTCGGTCGAGGATCATTTCGATATCAGCTACGAGCTGGAGCACCAGATCAGCGGCACCAAGAAGGAAGAGCAGCTCAGTGATATTCGTCGCCTCATCGAGGAATGTACCTTTTCCTACACCCGGCAGATCGAGATGCTCGGCCTGGGGCATGCCATCCTTACCGCGGAGACCCTGGTCGGTAACGCGCCCTTCGGCGTGATTCTCGCCGATGACCTGTGCATCAACGCACAGCGCAATGTCATGCAGCAACTGGTGGATGTGTATGCGAAATATCGTTGCAGTGTTGTCGCCATCGAGGAGGTGGATGCCGAAGAGGTGGACAAATACGGCGTCATCGATGGTCAGGAGATCGAGGATGGCGTGTTCAAGGTCAACGGCATGGTGGAGAAGCCCGACAAGGACAAGGCGCCGAGTACCCTCGCGATCATCGGTCGCTACGTCCTGACGCCGGAGATATTCGGCATCATCCGCGCCACGCCGCCGGGAAAGAACGGTGAACTTCAGATCACCGACGCACTGCGTACCCAGGCGGAACGGAACATGGTGCTGGCGTGTCGTTTCGACGGCAGACGTTTCGATTGCGGCAGCGTGCATGGATTCGTCGAGGCGACCAACTATTTCTACCAGATCTACCGGTCGAGGAAGGACGCCTAGGAGCCTGTCGGATTATGGGGGATCGTAGCGAGAAGGTGGGAGAGCGAGGCCAAATGTTTCCGGTTTTGAGGCGCATAGTGGGCCTATGTAACGAAAAACGGGGATATTTGGACC
>JALULB010000104.1:3973-4276 GCA_027041035.1 Sedimenticola sp.
TTGTTCGCGGCGCCGGTGCCCGCCAGCCAGCCATCGGCGCATGCGGGCATGCTGGAGCGAGCGAAGGCAGCCTATTTTAGTGGAGATCTGAGGCTGGCGCGGGAGCGGCTCGATGCCTTGCCCTTCTCTTCTCCCGAAGTGGATTATTATCGTGCGTTGATACTTGGCCGGAGTCCAGACGCCTTGGATACGCGCAAGGCGGTGCGTTATCTAAAGCAGGCTGCCGGCCAGCACTATGCCCCGGCGATGTGGGCGTTGGGACAAGCTTACGATCGCGGCAACGGCGTCGCTCAGGATTTATTA
>JALULB010000105.1:0-10180 GCA_027041035.1 Sedimenticola sp.
CTCGCGACGCTGACCCATCTGATCCGCCATCCCGCCGACGACAAGCGCAAACCGACCCAACCGCGCGCGATCATCCTTTCGCCGACGCGTGAACTGGCGATCCAGATCTTTCACGACGCGGAGAAACTTGCCACCGGCACGGATTTCAAGCTCTGCCTGGTGTACGGCGGCACCGGGTACGAGCAACAGCGCAAGAGCCTGCAAGAGGGCGTCGATATCCTGATCGGCACGCCGGGTCGTCTGATCGACTACTTCAAGCAGCACATATTCGATCTGCGCGCGATACAGGTGATGGTGCTCGACGAAGCCGACCGCATGTTCGACCTCGGCTTCATCAAGGATATACGTTACCTGATACGCCGCATGCCCACGCCCGACAAGCGTCTCAGCATGCTGTTCTCGGCGACGCTGTCACTGCGGGTCACCGAGCTCGCCTACGAACACATGAACAATCCGGAAACCGTGGTCATCGAATCCGAATCCGTCACCGCCGACAAGGTCACGGAGGTCGGTTACATGGTGGCCAACGACGAGAAGATACCCCTGTTGATCGGCCTGTTGCGCAAGCTCGAGCCGACGCGCGGCATGGTCTTCGTGAACACGAAACGCGCCGCGGAACGGGTTTGGGGATTCCTCGAAGGCAACGACTTCAAGACCGGCATCCTGACCGGCGATGTGCCACAGAAGAAGCGCCAACGCCTGTTGAAGGCGTTCCAGGACGGCGAACTGGCGATCATGGTGGCCACCGATGTCGCCGCGCGCGGATTGCATATCAGCGGGGTCACGCATGTCTTCAATTACGACCTGCCCGACGACGCGCAGGATTACGTGCATCGCATCGGTCGCACCGCGCGCGCCGGCGCCACCGGGGATGCGCTCAGCTTCGTATGCGAAACCTACGCCTTCTCGTTACCGGACATAGAGGCATTTACCGGCCACAAGATCACCATGAAGCCGGTCAGCAACGCACTGCTCGCCGAGGTCGATCCCAAGAGCCGGATCTACCTTGAGCGCAAGCCACGTGGGGCCCCTCGCGGCCGACATGGGCAGAAACCCCGGGGCGCGGGTTCCGGCGACAAGCGACAGCGTCGCCCGCGCGGGAGGAAGCCGAAACCGACCGCGACCGAAAGCTGACTTGGAGGATCCTTCGCCGACCCCCGATAGGGACAAGTGCGGCCGCTGTAGCGGCGCGAAGTGCTGCACCTACATCACCGAACCGCTCGGCACACCACGCTCAAAGGCCGATTTCGATCTGCTGCTCTGGCAGGTGTCCCACGAGCACATCGAAATCTACAAGGACAGCGATGGCTGGTTTCTGCTGATCCACGGTCGCTGCGGCCACCTGGAAGCGGATGGGCGCTGCGCTATCTACGACCAACGCCCCCGGATTTGTCGGGACTACGACAACGCTTGGTGCGAGTTCGACGAACCGGCCGAGAAGCATTTTCAACTGCATTTTCGCGACCACGCCGAGTTGCTCGCCTATTGCAGAAAACGCTTTCGCCGCTGGGATTCGTCGCCGGCTCAGTAAGCCGACAAGGCCGCTTCGATGCCCTCGTCCTCGATCATATCGGCATCGTACTTCAGATAGAGCAACGGCTCCGTCGGATCCTTCGCCACCTCGACGACCCCCTCCAGTTCCCGTAGCACGCCGAGCACGACATCTTCATTCGACGCACTGACCTTTAGCACCCGGTTACGCAGCTTTCGTGGCTTCCGCATGCCGGCCGCCACGCCCAGCCACAACAGTGCGACGGCGGCCGTCGCCAGATAGACCGCCATGACGCCAAAGTGCTGATGCGCCCAGCCGCCGATCGCGCCACCGGCGAAGGCGCCAAGAAACTGCGAGGTGGAATACACCCCCATCGCCGAGCCCTTGCCATCCGCCGGGGCAAAACGGGAAACCAGCGAGGGCAGCGTGGCTTCGAGGATATTGAAGGCGGTAAAGAAAACCACCAGGCCAAGCGTCAATGCCCACAAGGCATGCGCGCCCTGCCAGAAGATGATCGAGGCCAGCGCGAGCAGGGCCACGGCGAACAGAAACACCGACTTCATGCGCCCGTACTTTTCCGCCGCGATAACAAACGGAATCATCAGCAGCATGGAACCGATCAGCACCGGCAGATAGAGCAGCCAGTGCCGGGCCTCGGCAAGACCGGCGTCGCGCAAGGACAACGGCAACGCGAGAAACACCGATGTCAACATCATATGCAGGGTAAAAATACCGAAATCGAGACGCAACAACTGGCCGTCGCGGAACACGCGGGCGAGCAGTGCCGGCACCGCCTCGGCATCGCGATGCAGGCTGCTGCGCGGCGGCGTCGGCACGGCGAACAGGATGATCAATATACCAGCCACGGCCAGGCCGGCGGTCACCCAGAAGATACCGGGCACACCGATATGGTCGTTCAGGATCGGCCCGAGGACCAGCGCCAGAGCAAAGGCCATGCCGATACTCATGCCGATCATCGCCATCACCTTGGTGCGATGTTCCTCGCGGGTCAGATCCGCCGCCAACGCCATGATCGCGGCGGCTACCGCACCGCTGCCCTGAATCGCGCGCCCGAGGATGACCCCCCAGATGCTGTCCGCCTGCGCGGCGATCACGCTGCCCAGCGCGAACAACAGCAAGCCCGCGATGATGACCGGCTTGCGCCCGATGTGGTCGGACAGCATGCCGAACGGGATCTGCAGTATCGCCTGGGTCAGCCCATAGGCGCCGATCGCGATGCCGACCAGCAGTGGCGTGGTACCGGCCAAGTGTTCGGCATACAGCGCGAATACCGGCAGAATCAGGAACAGGCCCAACATGCGGAATACAAAGATACCCGCGAGCGAAGCACCGGCGCGGCGCTCCAAGCGACTCATACCTGCCTGCTCTTTCATTTCACCCCCCCTGTTTCAGCGTCGTGGAGGCGACTTCCCCCGCGCATGGAAAAGGGCGTATATTAGCATGTTTGCCTAATCTTGAAGCACGCACCATGGAATTGATCCGCGTTCGCGGCGCACGCACGCACAACCTGAAGAACATCGACTTGGATCTGCCCCGAGACAGGCTGATCGTCATCACCGGCCTGTCGGGATCGGGCAAGTCCTCGTTGGCGTTCGACACCCTGTACGCCGAGGGGCAGCGCCGCTATGTCGAATCACTGTCGGCCTATGCGCGCCAGTTTCTGTCGATGATGGAGAAGCCGGATGTCGATCACATCGAGGGGCTGTCGCCGGCGATCTCGATCGAGCAGAAGACCACCTCGCACAACCCGCGCTCCACGGTCGGCACGATCACCGAGATCTATGACTACCTGCGGCTACTGTACGCGCGTGTCGGCACGCCGCGCTGCCCGACGCATGGGGAAGCCCTGAAGGCGCAAACCATCAGCCAGATGGTCGACACGACGCTCGCGCTGTCGCCCGAACCGCGCTACATGTTGCTCGCGCCGGTCATCATCAATCGCAAGGGCGAACAACTGAAGCTGCTCGACGAACTCCGCGCCCAGGGTTACATTCGCGCGCGCATCGACGGCGTGATCCACGAACTCGACGAGGCCCCCACGCTGGACGCCAAGCGCAAGCACACGATAGAGGTCGTGATCGATCGATTTCGCGTGAAGCCCGACCTCGGCCTGCGTCTCGCGGAATCCTTCGAGACCGCGATCAAGCTGTCCGACGGCATCGCCCGGGTGGCCGACATGGACGACCCGGAGGCACCCGAGCTGGTATTTTCGGCCAAGTTCGCCTGTCCGGCATGCGGCTACAGCATCCAGGAACTGGAGCCACGCCTGTTCTCGTTCAACAACCCCGCTGGCGCCTGCCCGACCTGCGACGGGCTCGGCATCGAACAGAAATTCGACCCCGACAAGGTTGTCGCCAACCCGGAGCTAAGTCTCGCTGGTGGCGCGGTGCGCGGCTGGGACCGACGCAATGCCTACTATTTTCAGCTGATCCAATCACTCGGCAAACACTACGATTTCGATATCGAAACACCTTGGCAGGCGCTGCCCGAAACCACCCAGGACATCATCCTGTTCGGCAGTCAGGGCGAGAGCATCGAATTCCACTACTTCAACGAACGCGGCCGTAACGTCATCAAACAGCACCCCTTCGAGGGTATTATCAACAATATGAAACGGCGCTATCGTGAAACCGAATCGAATGCGGTGCGCGAGGAGCTGGCGCGTTATATCTCCAGTCAGCCTTGCTCCGAATGCGGCGGCGCGCGCCTGAACGAAGCAGCGCGCAACGTGTTCATCGATGACCGGGATCTGCCATCGATCACCGAACTGCCGATTGCCCGCGCCCAGCATTTTTTTGAACGCCTCGACCTGCCGGGCAGCCGTGGCGAGATCGCCGCGAAGATCCTGCGCGAGATCAACCAGCGACTGCATTTCCTCGTGAATGTCGGCCTGGACTACCTGAGCCTGAGCCGCAGCGCGGAAACCCTCTCCGGAGGCGAGGCACAGCGTATCCGCCTGGCGAGCCAGATCGGCGCCGGACTCGTCGGCGTCATGTACGTGCTCGACGAGCCCTCCATCGGCCTGCACCAGCGCGACAACGACCGCCTGCTGAAAACACTGCGCTATCTACGCGACCTCGGCAACACGGTGATCGTCGTCGAACACGACGAGGACGCCATCCGCAGTGCCGACCACGTGGTGGACATCGGTCCGGGCGCGGGAAAACACGGTGGCGAGATCATTGCCGAAGGCACGGCGAAGGAGATTTCCGTGAACCCGGCTTCGATAACCGGTGATTACCTGGCCGGACGCAAACGGATCGATATCCCGGCAAGTCGGCGGGGGGCGGACGAGACACGGGTGCTGCGCATCACCGGATGTAGCGGCAATAACCTGAAAGCCGTGGATCTGGAGATCCCGGCGGGACTCATGGTCTGCGTCACCGGCGTGTCCGGCTCGGGAAAATCGACCCTGATCAACGATACGCTCTATCCGCTGGCCGCGAACGCGCTGAACAAGGCCAGCCTGCACCCGGCGGCGCACGCCCAGGTCACCGGCCTGGAGTTTTTCGACAAGGTGGTGGATATCGACCAAAGCCCGATCGGGCGCACGCCACGCTCCAACCCGGCGACCTACTCGGGCCTGTTCACGCCGATCCGCGAGCTGTTCGCCGGCACCCAGGAAGCCCGCTCGCGCGGTTACAGTCCGGGACGCTTCAGCTTCAATGTCAAGGGTGGGCGCTGCGAGGCCTGCGCCGGTGACGGGGTCATTAAGGTCGAGATGCATTTCCTGCCCGATGTCTACGTTGCCTGCGATGTCTGTCACGGCAAGCGCTATAACCGCGAGACCCTGCAGATCCGCTACAAAGGGAAGACCATCAGCGAGGTGCTGCACATGACGGTGGAGGACGCGCTCGAATTCTTCGCCCCGGTGCCGGCAATCAAACGCAAGCTGCAAACCCTCACCGACGTGGGGCTGAGCTATATCCAGCTGGGGCAGAACGCAACCACACTCTCCGGCGGAGAAGCCCAGCGCGTGAAGCTGGCGCGGGAGTTGTCCAAGCGTGATACCGGCAACACCCTGTATATCCTCGATGAACCGACCACCGGTCTCCACTTCGAGGATGTCAATCATCTGCTGCGCGTGCTGCACCGCCTGCGCGACCAAGGCAACACCGTCGTCGTCATCGAGCACAACCTGGACGTCGTCAAAACCGCCGACTGGGTCATCGACCTTGGACCCGAGGGTGGCGATGGCGGCGGCCGGGTCGTTGCCAGCGGCACGCCGGAGGAGATCGTCTCGACAGGCAATGGCTATACCGCGACCTATCTGAAGCCGTTACTCCAGCGCGGCTGACAAGCAGGCTAGGAGGCTGTCCGAGAATAGAAGCCGTAGCGAGGGGAAGCTGATTTGAGCGGGATTTTCCCCTGATTTGAGGCGAATAGTTGCGCTATTTAACGAGAATCAGGGAGGAATCCAGCCAAATTCAGCTTTTCCGCAGTAGGCTCTCTATTCTTGGACAGCCTCCTAGTGGGTCGCCGACCGTCAAGCCGAACATCTCCGCCGCGCTTCCCTGGTTGACCGCCAGTTCGAGCAGACCCAATGAGTTCTCGTACAACAAGGGTTCACCCGGGTCGACATCGCCAAAGGTGCGTACGAACGGAATCTCTCGACCCGCGATCGTCAGCGACACTTTTCCGCTTCCGGCAAAGCAAGCCGCGCGCACGCCGCTGAACAGATTGCCGAAAGGGTCCACGTAGATCACCTCGGCCATTTCCGACGGGCCACGCCAGCCAAGCAGCTCTTCCACATAGATCCTGGAGCCCGGTACACCAGCCCCGCGCGCCAACATCAACGCGGCGGGAACGAAGACATCCCTACCGTGAAACGACGCCGATACATCGGGAAATTGCCGCATATCCAGCCGCCACGGGGTAAGCCCCTTGAATTCCCGCGCCGCGATTGCCGCCAGGCCATTGTCCGGCGCGAGCAACCATCCCCCGCTGTGTTCAATGGCAAGCATCCCCCGAGATGTTCCCACCCCCGGATCGACAACTGCGAGCACGACAGCCCCTTGCGGTATCACTCGATACAGGCTGCGGAGCAGAATCGCTGCCGCGCGGATGCGAAAAGCAGGCGCATCGGACATCAGCGTGACGACGGGGCGGTGATTGTCGACCGCGCGCAGACTCAGCTCCAGTTGATTGGCATACAGGCTACCGATACCAAAATCGTTGAACAACACATACATGCTGACTCTCCGCCATGCAAACGTCGGATTCTAGACCCTATGTTTTGGCCAATAACTGTTCCATAGTCCCTTATAGAACAGTTACTTGCAAGTCAAAACATATCAGCCCGCATTTCTCACCAGGGGGCAAGATGATTGCGTAGGGCTTTGGATTCACGGGGGATTTTCTGAAAGAGCGGAATACTGATCGTATTTCCGATTGAAGAAAATCTCCTGTGGATTCAAAGAACAAGCGAGGACTCGTCCATCTGGTGAGAAATGCGGGCTGGCAGCCCCGTTCTGGCGATATGTGGAAGGATCCAAGGTTCTATAGCTCCAGCCCAGTAACAAGTGAGCGCATGCTCGGAGCGTTCGACTTTTAACTGATGGGATTCATGCGGCGACGAGGCATGACTTACCGATGGCGGGTTTTGCGTGACCAAAATAAAACCGGGCATGGGCCCGGTTTGCTCGACTCTGTTCGCGTTAATCATCCAAGTCCGGCTACGCGCAAGCTCGCGGCGACGCCGTTACATGAATCAATCGACGGCGTTATCCTCCGCTAGCGGACGATCGACCAACTCGACATAGGCCATTGGCGCCTTGTCACCGGGGCGATACCCGCATTTCAGAATGCGCAGATAGCCGCCGGGGCGCGAATCATAGCGCGGGCCGAGCTCGTTGAACAGTTTTCCGACTACCGATGCATCACGCAGGCGACTGAAAGCCAAGCGCCTTTTCGCGACGCTATCGGTCTTGGCCATGGTGATCAGAGGCTCCGCGACGCGCCGCAGTTCCTTTGCCTTCGGCAACGTGGTTTTGATCAACTCATGCTGAAACAGCGAGCACGCCATATTCCGAAACATGGCTTTTCTGTGGCTGCTGTTACGGTTCAATTGACGTCCGGACTTGCGGTGACGCATGGATCGACTTCCTAATTCAGTGTTAAATCAAAATGAATGCACCGCGGCGCGGCAGCATGCTCAATGGGCCGACATCATCAACCAGACGCGGCTTCACCCATATTCTCTGGAGGCCAATTCTCCAGCCTGACGCCTAGCGACAAACCGCGAGTGGCGAGTACATCCTTGATCTCGGCGAGGGATTTTTTCCCAAGATTGGGCGTCTTGAGCAGTTCGACCTCGGTGCGCTGGATCAGATCCCCGATAAGAAATATGCTTTCCGCCTTGAGACAATTCGCCGAACGCACGGTCAGTTCGAGATCATCGACCGGGCGCAGGAGAATCGGATCGATCTGCGATTCCTCGATCGCCACAGGCGCTTCGAATGTCGTGGTCTGATCCAGCAGGACGAACGCGGAAAGCTGATCCTGCAGAATCGTCGCCGCCAGGCGAATTGCATCCTCGGCACCGACGGTTCCGTCGGTTTCGATATCGATCACCAGTCTATCCAGGTCCGTACGCTGTTCCAGGCGCGCGGCTTCCACCGCGTAAGAAACACGTCGAACCGGGCTGAACGATGCGTCCAACTGAAGTCGCCCAATAGGCCGATCCTCGCCTGCGGCACTCTCGCGCGCATTGGCGGCTTCATAGCCGCGCCCGCGTACCACTTTCAGGTTCATGCTGAAATCGACATCCTTATTCAGATGCGCGACCACATGATCCGGATTGGCGACCTCGACATCGTGCCCCACGGCAATGTCTCCAGCGGTGACCGCGCCCGGCCCTTTCTTACTCAACGAGAGAACCGCCTCATCCTTCGCGTTCAAACTCAACGCGACCTCTTTGAGGTTCAGGATAATGGCGAGAACGTCCTCTTGAACCCCTTCGATCGATGAATATTCATGCAGGACGCCTTCGATCTCGGCCTCGACGATCGCCGAACCCGGCATCGAGGACAATAGGATACGTCGCAACGAATTACCCAGCGTATGACCGAACCCGCGCTCTAGCGGCTCAAGCGAGACCCGCGAGCGCGTCGCCGTGACCGTCTCGACATTGACGATACGCGGCTTAAGGAAATCAGTTACTGAATCCGCCATTTCTCAATCCTTACTTGGAGTAGAATTCAACGATCAAATGCTCGTTGATTTCAGCCGGCAGGTCGGCCCGGTCGGGAATACGCTTGTAGACGCCGCTCATCGCCTTGGAATCCACTTCGAGCCACTCCGGAAATCCGTATTGCTCCGCCAAGGAGATCGCATTCTGTATGCGAACCTGCTTGCGCGCCTTCTCCCGCACGGAAACGGTATCTTCCGGCTTGACCTGGTAGGAAGCCACGTTGACGATCTTTCCATTGACTTCGATCGCCTTGTGGCTGACCAGTTGACGCGCTTCTGAGCGCGTGCTGCCGAAGCCCATGCGATACGCCACGTTATCCAGCCTGTTTTCCAACAACTGCAACAGGTTCTCGCCGGTCGCGCCTTTCTCCTGCGCGGCGCGCTTATAATAGTTGCGGAACTGCTTTTCCATGACGCCGTACATCCGACGTACCTTCTGTTTTTCTCGCAACTGGACGCCATAATCAGAAAGACGGCGGCGCCGGTCCGTGCTTTGCCCGGGCGTCTTCTCCATATTGCATTTGGAGTCGATGGAACGCACCCGGCTCTTCAGGTACAGATCGGTACCTTCGCGGCGACTGAGCTTGCACTTTGGTCCAATATATCTAGCCATAACTTCTACTCCCGATCAGACGCGACGTTTCTTGGGCGGACGACAACCATTGTGGGGGATCGGCGTCACATCGGAGATACTGGTAATCTTGAAACCAGCGTTATTCAGCGCGCGAACAGCCGATTCACGCCCGGGACCCGGACCTTTCACCCGCACATCCAGATTCTGCATGCCATACTCCTTCGCCCGTTGGCCCACGCGATCAGCGGCCACCTGAGCGGCAAACGGGGTGCTCTTGCGTGAACCGCGAAAGCCGGAACCACCCGCTGTCGCCCACGCAAGCGCGTTACCCTGGCGGTCGGTAATCATGATGATCGTGTTATTGAACGACGCGTGAACGTGCGCAACACCATCGCTAATGGATTTTTTGACCTTTTTCTTGGAACGGGTCGGAGTCTTAGCCATAGTAACTGGAGCCTTAACTGAATACTGTGTGAATTAGGATTTACTTGCGAATCGGCCGGCGCGGGCCTTTGCGGGTACGCGCGTTGGTCCGCGTACGCTGCCCCCGCAGAGGCAAGCCTCGGCGATGGCGAATCCCGCGATTACAGCCAAGATCCATCAGACGCTTGATATTCATGGAGACATCGCGACGCAGATCGCCTTCTACGGTGTAGTTCGCAACCGCGCCGCGAATTGCTTCCAGCTCGCCCTCGGACAGATCCTGGATACGCGTGCTGGGCTCGATTCCGGCCGCTTTGCATATCTCCGCGGAACGCGTGGGACCAATACCATAGATGGCGGTCAAGGCAATGATCGCGTGCTTACGGTCTGGTACGTTGACACCTGCAATACGTGCCATGAATAACTCCTAACTGATTAGCGTGTAACCGCTTTAGCGAAACGGTCAACTATACAAAGAA
>JALULB010000105.1:10190-12699 GCA_027041035.1 Sedimenticola sp.
ATACTGAGAATGCCGCCCTTCGTCAAGCCCGGCAATCCGGGATCACGTTAACGAGCGATCAACCTTGGCGTTGTTTATGTCTTGCGTCCTTGCAGATGACTCGAACCACGCCTTTTCGGCGAACGATCTTGCAATTACGGCAGATCTTTTTAACTGAAGCGCGTACCTTCATTTCTGTACTCCAAACGGGTTGTGTCGACAGGGGAGATCAGCGCAACAGGCCTGTTCCACCTTGTCCCTTGAAATTTGCTTTTTTCATCAGCCCTTCGTACTGATGAGACATCAGGTGGGCCTGAACCTGCGCCATGAAATCCATGATCACCACTACGATGATCAATAACGACGTACCACCAAAATAGAAAGGCACGTTCCAGCCCACGATCAGGAATTCAGGCAACAGGCAAACCGCCGTGATGTACAGCGCGCCGACAAGCGTCAATCGTGACATCACGCCATCGATATACTTCGCCGTCTGCGCCCCGGGACGAATCCCCGGGATGAACGCGCCGGAGCGTTTCAGATTGTCGGCCGTCTCGCGAGAGTTGAATACCAGCGCGGTGTAAAAAAAGCAGAAAAAGATAATCGCGGCTGCGTACAACGCCACGTAGATCGGCTCGCCGGGAGACAACTTCGCGGCAATATCCTGCAACCAGCGCATATTTTCCTTCGTGCCCGCCCAGGTCGCAATGGTCCCGGGAAACAGCAGGATGCTCGACGCGAAGATGGGCGGGATGACCCCGGCCATGTTCAGCTTCAACGGCAGATGACTGCTCTGGGCGGCGAACATCTTCCTGCCTTGCTGCCGTTTCGCGTAGTTCACCGTGATACGCCGCTGTCCCTTCTCGACGAAGATGACGAAATAGGTCACGCCGACAGCCAGTGCGAACAACACCAGCGCGAGGCCGGCGCTCATTTCTCCGGTACGCACGAGCTCCAGGGTTCCGCCTATCGCGGCCGGAAGACCGGCTACGATACCCGCGAAGATGATCATCGAGATGCCGTTACCAACGCCCCGCACGGTGATCTGCTCACCCAGCCACATCAGAAACATCGTCCCGGTAACCAACGAAACCACGGCGGTCAACACAAAGCCGGGGCCTTGGGCAACAACGATGGAAGAACCACCCACGGTCTGGCCCTGTAGCGCGATAGCGATGCCAAAAGCCTGAAACGTTGCGAGAACGACGGTCCCGTAGCGGGTGTACTGCGTGATCTTGCGCCGTCCCGCCTCGCCTTCCTTCTTCAGTTCCTCCAGTTTCGGAATCACCGCGCTCATCAACTGCATGATGATCGACGCCGAGATATACGGCATGATTCCGAGCGCAAACAGACTCGCGCGTTTCAGCGCGCCACCCGAAAACATGTTGAACATGTCCAGGATGGTGCCTGTTTGTTGATCAAACAGCGCGGCCAAGGCACCCGGATTGACGCCAGGCACTGGAATAAACGTTCCAATGCGGTAGACGATCAGAGCACCAAGAAGAAACAGAAGACGCTGCTTCAACTCGGTCAATTGCCCGAGATTCTTCAGCGCACCACTCGCCTGACTGCCTGGCTTGGCCATTTAATCCTCGACTTTTCCGCCGGCCTGCTCAATCGCGGCACGGGCACCCTTGGTTACCGACACGCCCTGTATGGTGAACGCGCGATCCACTGAACCTGACGCAATGAGCTTGGCTCGCTTAATACGCTGGGGCAGGATATCGGCGGCATACAACGTGCTCATATTGACCACGTCGCCGTCGATTTTTGCCAATTCGCTCAAGCGAATCTCACCGGTGACCCGGGCCTTCCGCGAGCGAAAACCCACCTTGGGCAAACGTCTCTGAAGTGGCATCTGGCCGCCTTCAAAGCCGACCTTGTGAAACCCGCCAGAGCGTGCTTTCTGGCCTTTATGGCCGCGCCCACAGGTTTTGCCAAAGCCGCAGCCGATGCCGCGTCCAACGCGTTTCGACGATTTCTTTTCACCCGTGGCGGGTGACAACGTATTCAGGCGCATTTCAGGCCTCCTCGACACGAACCATATAGGAAACCTTGTTCACCATACCGCGAGTAGATGGCGTGTCCTCCACCTCCACGGTTTGATGCATTCTCCGCAAGCCCAACCCCCTGACACAGGCACGGTGGGTCTTCAAACGCCCGTGCATGCCGCGTACCAGAGTGACTTTCATCATTTTCTTGTCCGCCATGACTTACCCCCGAATCTCTTCGACAGTCTTGCCGCGTTTCGCCGCGACAGTCTCGGCATCGGTCATGCCGACGAGACCGTTCAACGTCGCGCGAACCACATTGATCGGATTGTTGGTTCCAATGCATTTCGCCAGTACGTTATGTACTCCGACCACCTCGAGAACCGCGCGCATGGCGCCGCCAGCGATGATTCCGGTACCTTCGGATGCGGGCTGCATGTATACACGAGCCGCGCCATGCCGGCCAATAACCGGATATTGCAATGTCGCTTCATTAAGCTTCACCGATTGCATCTCGCGACGAGCGGACTCCATCGCCT
>JALULB010000106.1 GCA_027041035.1 Sedimenticola sp.
GCATTTCAGCGGCGATCTGAGCAGTTACCCTTTATTTGATCTACTCGCTGAGTAGCTACAACCCGAAGGCTGGACGATACATTCGGGAGGCCAATACCTCGAGTTTGTCTTGAGCCTGTTATCCGGCTATTGTGGTAGTAGGGTTTCCCGGGTTCGGTGCTGCATCCAATGTTAGCACAAGGCGACAATCCTGCCGGGCGGAAACCCCGGCGTGTTTTCTCTGGCCGATGACTATTGGGATTGGCTCGATATGGCAGACGACAAAAAACGAAACGATAAAAGCGCTCGCATGCAAAAACACAAGTTGCGTAAAAGCGAGCTGGAAGCCGATGTCGCTTATTTCGAGGCGCGTTTGTCGATGCTCGACGACGAGACCGAAACCAATTACCAGCAGGCGCAGAAGAAGATCTACAAACTGCTCGGCGATGCGCTCAGCGAATCGCTGTCGGAACTGGAGGAAAAAAAAGCGGCCGAGGATGGCTCGCCGGGTTCCAGTGACAAGAAATGAATGATCAACTCCATTCGATCAAGTGATATTCCAGCTCATCCGCGTCGCTTTCCCTGACCACCCGCCCACGCACGCTATTGCCGGATCGATAGACGCTGTCAGCGTCCCCGCTGAGCAGGGGATGCCATTCCGGCAGGGGCTTTCCCTCGGCCAGCAGGCGGTAAGCGCAGGTGGGAGGCAGCCAGTAGGGATCGCGCAGCTCGTCGGGCGTCAAGGTTACGCAGGCGGGCACGCGGATCGATCGGTGCAGGTAATCGCTACACCGGCAGACATCCAGATTGAGCAGATCGCAGACCACGTTGGTGAAATGTACCTCGCGGGTCTCCTCGTCTTCCAGCTTGTGCATGCAGCATTTCGCGCAGCCGTCGCACAGGGATTCCCATTGCTCGCGATCCATCTGGTCGAGCGGTACGGATTCCCAGAAACGGCTGGTGTGTGTTACGCGTGTCATGCCTGAATATTATCACGACAAGGCCAAAAAAAGCCGCCCGTCAAGTCTTGACATACAAAGATATACACATTCGCGAATATTTCCCGTGGACTCTTTAGGGGATTTTGTCACATATTGCGCCCCATATTATTATTCATATGTAAAACAGTGACTTGCTGTGCTGTCTCGAAATTGGTCAATTTGTCGTCAAGCAAGCAACGATGCGGCCTGCTGGCTTTTTTTCGCGCTTTGCTAACAAAGTTATCCACAGAAACTGTGAGTTGTTGAAAGGCGACCGGTTCTCTCTTCGCCGCGCTGAATGACTTGCCCTGGAAACGGTTCTTCCCATGCTGATTCTGACCCTGCCGGCGCCACGCGCAACCTTCTATTTTCATTGGCGATCAGGTCGTCTGCGGCGTGTCGACTGGCAGCCGCCGGCCGAGGCGGTGACGCCGGACTGGCCGTACGAGCTGCGGGAATGGATGATGATGCTTCAGGACTACTTCGTAAAGCCCCGCTTGCTTCCTCTTCCACTTGAACTGCATGGGACGGACTTTCAGTTGAGGGTGTGGCAGGCGTTGCGCGCGATCCCGCCCGGCGAGGTGGCGACCTATGGCGAACTCGCGGCGCGCCTGCACACCAGTCCACGCGCGGTGGGTAACGCCTGTCGCTGGAATCCCTGTCCACTGGTCGTGCCCTGCCATCGAGTCGTCCGGCGTGACGGTATCGGCGGCTATGCCGGGCATAGCGATGGCGAGACGCTGGATATCAAGCGCTGGCTGTTGCGGCACGAAAACGTCCGGGTATGACGCCGGAACCGATAGCGGCACGGGACCGGCGCGATATCGACGGCTTCATCGACAAGCTGTGGCTGGAACGCGGCCTGAGCAAGAACACGCTTTCCGCCTACCGGTCGGATCTGCGGCTGTTCGCCGCGTGGCGGCGGGAGTCGGGAAGCGGCTCTCTACGGAGTGTCGACGCCGCCACGATTCAGGCCTATCTCGCCACGCGACTGGAGGCCGGGACGAAAGCGCGCTCCAGTGCGCGCCTGCTGTCCTCGCTGCGGCAGTTCTACCAGCATGCCTTGCGCGAGGAGTGGATCGACAGCGATCCCAGCGCGATGATCGAGATGCCCCGGCTTGGCCGCCCCCTGCCGAAAACACTTGGCGAAGCCGATGTCGAGGAACTGCTGAATGCGCCGGATATCACCGTCGCCGAGGAGTGTCGGGACAAGGCGATGCTGGAGCTGCTGTATGCCACCGGCCTGCGGGTCTCCGAGCTGATCGGTCTGCAACCGGCGCGGATCGATCTGACCCAGGGCGTGGTGCGGGTCACTGGCAAGGGGGGCAAGGAGCGCTTGGTGCCCGCCGGGGCGGAGGCCTGTCACTGGATAGAGGTCTTTGTCCGCGAGAAGCGCCCGGAACTGCTGCATGGCGCGGCTTGTGATGCGCTGTTCCCGACCCGCCGGGGCAGCGCGATGACACGCCAGGCCTTCTGGTATCGGGTAAAGAAATATGCCGCGCGCACCGGCATCCGCCAGTCGTTCTCGCCGCATACCCTGCGCCATGCCTTCGCCACCCACTTGGTCAACCATGGCGCCGATCTGCGCGTTGTGCAGTTACTGCTGGGGCACAGCGACCTGTCCACCACGCAGATCTATACGCATGTCGCGAAACAACGCCTGCTGGATCTGCATCGCGCGCATCATCCACGTGCCTGACGCGAAATGCACGGCTTCTTGACAACCGGGAAAGCCGGTACTAGGCTGTGAAAACGCGCCGATTTGAGCCAGATTGCGGGCGCGATACAAATACAGCTAAAGCGGAACGCTTTGGCTGTGAACTGAGTTTTATTACCGGACACAGCATCATGACCGATCCAGATAGTCCTGTCTTCGATCCCGACTGGGATCTCGCCACGATCGCGATCCGCGCCGGCCATCGGCGTACCGCCGAGGGCGAACACAGCGAACCGATCTTCCCGACCTCCAGTTTCGTCTTCGCCAGCGCGGCCGAGGCGGCGGCGCGCTTCGCCGGCGACCAGCCGGGCAATATCTACTCGCGCTTCACCAATCCGACGGTGCGTATCTTCGAAGAGCGCCTGGCCGCGATGGAAGGCGGCGACTGCGCGGTCGCGACCGCCTCCGGCATGGCCGCCATCATGGCGGTGTGTCTCGGTCTGCTGGAGGCGGGCGACCACATCGTCTCGTCGCGCAGCATCTTTGGCACCACGACGATCCTGTTCAACCGTTACATGCAGCGGTTCGGTGTGGCCACCCGCTACGTGCCGCTGGACGATCTGGAGGCCTGGGAGCGGGCCATCACGCCCGCTACCCGCCTGCTGTTCGTCGAAACCCCGTCCAATCCGCTGACCGGGCTGGGCGACATCCGCGCGCTCGCCGATCTGGCACATGCGCATGGCTGCCTGCTGGTGGTGGACAACGCTTTCTGCACGCCGGCGGTGCAGCGTCCGTTGGACCTGGGCGCGGATATCGTCGTGCATTCCGCGACCAAGTACCTGGATGGTCAGGGCCGTTGCATGGGCGGCGCGGTGGTGGGAGACGACAAGCGGGTCGGAGAGGATGTCTATGGCGTGCTGCGCACCACCGGGCCGTCGCTGAGCCCGTTCAACGCCTGGGTGTTTCTGAAAGGCCTGGAAACACTGGATCTGCGCATGCGGGCGCACAGCCGGAATGCCGCTCGGCTGGCGGCCTGGCTGGAGGCCCGGCCGGAAGTGGAGAAGGTGTTCTACCCGGGGCTGGAAAGTCATCCACAGCACGCGCTCGCGCAGGCCCAGCAACGTGGCTTCGGTGGCATTCTGTCCTTCATCGTCAAAGGTGGACAGGCGTCGGCCTGGCGCGTGATAGATGCCACGCGGATGCTCTCGATCACGGCGAATCTGGGTGATGTGAAAACCACCATCACCCATCCGGCGACCACCACCCACGGGCGCCTGTCCGACGAGGACAAGGCCGAGGCCGGCATCGCCGCCGGCCTGATCCGCGTCGCGGTCGGGCTGGAGAGCATCGACGATATCCAGGCCGATCTGGCGCGTGGCCTGCATGCCTGATCCGAACGACGCATTACGTTGCAAGTGGGACCAGCGGCATGCGGAAAACGAAGCGCCGCCACATGCCGCGCGTGTTCTGCGCGAAAACCGTCATCTGTTGCCGACTCGCGGCGACGCGCTGGATCTGGCGTGTGGCCTGGGCGGCAACAGTCTGTTGCTTGCCGAGGCCGGTATGCGGGTGACAGCCTGGGATCTGTCGCCGGTGGCGATCGAACGGCTGCGGGGGCAGGCCGACCAGAGCATCC
>JALULB010000107.1 GCA_027041035.1 Sedimenticola sp.
TCGCGCTGACCGAACCCTACATGCACGATGGCAGTCTGAAGACACTGGAAGACACCGTCGAGTTCTACAACAACGGCGGGCGCCTGAAGGAGGACGATCCGGTTTCACCCTTCCTCAGCGGCGGTATCCGTGCGTTGAAACTCAGTGACCAGGAGAAGCAGGATCTCGTCGAGTTCCTGAAGTCCCTGTCCAGCCCCGAGATCGTCAAGGCCACCGGCCAATAGGAGAAGACATCATGTCCAAGTATTCAAGACGCGATTTTCTGAAGCGGGCCGGCGCCTGTGCCGTGGCGGGAACCCTGCCGATCAGCCTGGTCGAGGTGGCCTTCGGCAACAGCGACCCGAAGAACTTCACCTTCGCCTTCATCTCCGATTCGCATATCACCCAGACCAAGGGCGACAACTTTGTCGAGAACTGGGACCGGGGGCTGAGGCGCGCGGTTGCCGAATGCAATCTGCTCGATCCACGTCCGGATTTCATCCTCTACGGCGGCGACATCGCCCAACTCGGCAAGCCGGAGGAGATCGATCATGGGCTGGAGATTCTTGCCGGCCTGCGCGGCGACGTGCATTACGTCATGGGCGAACACGACTACTACCTCGATCTCGGCGAGCATTGGCGCAAGCGCCTGGGGCCGGAGCGTTACAGCTTCGACCACAAGGGCGTGCATTTCGTCGTGCTGAACAGCATCCTGACGTATCCGGAATGGACCCACAAGGCATGGGATAGCGGCATGCAACGCATGTTGCAGATGGCGCGGCTGGACAACCCGCATGGCTCGCCATTCATGGTCGGCGACGAACAGCGGCAATGGCTGAAGGAAGATCTGGCGAAGGTCGACAAGCGCACGCCGGTGGTGGTGTTCTCGCATTCGCCGATTCAGAAGATCTACAAGGGCTGGAACTTCTGGACGGACGATGCCGAACAGGTGCAGGCGATGCTGAAACCGTTCGACAAGGCGACCGTGATCTACGGTCACGTACACCAGATCCAGTACAACCAGATCGACAACATCAGCTTTCACGCGGTGATGGCGACCGCCTGGCCCTGGCCCTATCCGTCGACCTACAAACAGGCCGAGAGCCACCTCGCCAAGCTGACGGTCCCGATGAACCGGGCCGATCCCTTCTTCGAGCGTGACGCCACCGGCTGGCAGTTCATCGACATGCACAGCGGTAACGTCGATATGCGCTACGTGCTGCCGGGCAACGCCAGCCGCCGCGTGGCATTCGATGAAAAGGCCGGGCGGCCGATGGATACCCGTCACCAGGACCCCGCGTCGCGGATCCCGCCGCAGAACCACTACTGAGGATGAGAACATGAAACACAGACTGTTAGCGATCCCGCTGCTGCTGGTCGGGCTGAATCCGTCGCTGTCGGCGTTGGCCGACGAGTTCGACGCCGACGACCTGAAGCGTTGGCAGGCCGGCTTCATGTCGGCGGTAAAGAGCGGCGAGAAGCTGTTCCATGGCGGGATAAAGAACCCGAACACCATGTCCTGCGATCAATGTCACCCGAATGCCGCGAACACCCATCCCGAGACCTATCCGAAATTCCAGCAACAACTGGGCAAGGTCGCGGTACTTGGGGAGATGATCAACTGGTGCATTCGCAACCCGCTGAAGGGCAAGCCATTGGCGTTGGATTCCGATGACATGGCCGCCCTGCAGGCGTATATCACCTGGGAACGACGCGGCGTGAAACTGGCGCCGGGCAAGCACTGAGGCGGTGGTGGAACGCTGGTATCGCGGCGCGCCACCCAGCCTCTGTATCTTGTGGGTCGGACTTCAGTCCGACAGCGGTGCCGCCGTGGCGTCTGGCGTTATGAACCCGCGCGGTTGTCGGACTGAAGTCCGACCCACAAACCTATGCCGTCATCGGCTACATGCCAGCACCGCGCGGGCCAGATTTCCGGGCGTCGGACCCGGTGCTCAGTGTTCGGCCGCGTCGCTATAGCGAATAACGATGTCGATGCCTTCGATATGCGCGTTGCGCGGCAGTTTCGGGATGCCGGTGACCAACAGCTTGTTGCTGTCGAGGTCGGTCAGTTCACCGGTGGTGGTGTTGAACAGATGCTGGTGTGGTTGCAGGTTGGAATCGAAATACTTGGCATTGGCGTCGATTACGACCTCGTTCAGCAGACCTTGTCCGGAGAACAGGCGCAGGGTGTTGTAGACCGTCGCCCTGGAAACCGGGGCATTGCGCGCCCGCGCCATGTCATAGAGCGCATCGGCGGTCAGGTGTTGAGGGCGGGAAAGGATCAACCGCCCCAGTTCGACACGTTGACGTGTCGGCGAGATGCCATGCGCTTTCAACGTCGCCGTGACTTCGCGCGTACTACTGGGGTAGTGCTGCTGCATGCCGTCGAGGTATCCAATGTGAACCGGTTCAAATATTATCGTTTTATTAAAGCGATTCGTAACTACTCAGCGAGTAACTCAAATAAAGGGTAACTGCTCAGATCGCCGCTGAAATGCGTCAGATCAAGGCAAAAAATGTGATTTTACATGTGTAAATGACCATTTTTGAACGCAGAGCTGGCGCATTTCAGCGGTTAGCTGAGTAGTTACAGCGATTCTAGGTTCCGGGCGAGTAGGAAGCAAGCCGGGAACCGCCGGATGGCGCGCCGCGCGTCGATTGTGGCCCTGAAACCGGTCTGCTAGGATGGATGGTCAACCCCTGAATACGATGAAGCCTGAATGATAAAAGTGCTACTGGTCGACGACCACGACCTGGTGAGAACCGGGATCAGAAGTATTCTGGAAGGGACGCCGGATATCTCCGTCATTGGTGAAGCCTCCAGCGGTGAGCAGGCGGTGGAAATGGTGCGCCATTCACCGCCGGACATTGTCCTGATGGATGTGAACATGCCGGGCATCGGCGGCCTGGAGGCGACGCGCAAGATTCTGCGCATCGCCGAGCGTGTCAAGGTCATCGCGCTGACGATACACGCGGAACAGCCGTTTCCCGAACAGCTCCACGAGGCCGGCGCGGCGGGCTACCTGACCAAGGGTTGCGACGCCGAGGAGATGTGCCACGCGATCCGCACGGTGCATGACGGCAAGTCCTATATCGAGCGCGAAGTGGCGCAGAGCATGATGCTCGACAATCTGAACAAAAAGAACAAGGACGAGGAATCACCGTTCGAGCGCCTCTCCAACCGCGAGATGCAGGTGATGCTGATGATCACCAAGGGCATCAACAGCCAGGAGATCTCGGACGCGCTGTGTCTCAGCCCGAAAACGGTATCCACCTATCGGCATCGCCTGTTCGAGAAGCTCGACGTGCGCAACGACGTGGAACTCACCCACCTGGCGCTCCGCCACGGCGTGTTCGGCGACGCGACGACTTGAACGGCTTCGATCCTGACTGCCGCCGTTGCGAGCGCCTGGCGGGTTTCCTCGACGAGGTCGGCGCGCGACACCCCGACTACTACTGCCGGCCGGTGCCGCCATTCGGCGCGGAACGGCCAAGGCTGCTGATCGTCGGGCTGGCGCCAGGGCTGCACGGCGCCAATCGCAGCGGTCGACCCTTCACCGGCGACCACGCCGGCATCCTGCTGTATCAGACCCTCTACCTGCATGGCTTCGCCAGCGCGCCGCATTCGGAATCCGTCGACGACGGTCTGGTGCTGCACGACTGCCGCATCACCAACGCGGTGAAATGCCTGCCGCCCCAGAACAAGCCGGTGGCCGCCGAAATCAACAACTGCAACGCCTATCTGCGCGCCGAGCTGGAATCCCTGCCCGCCGGGGCCGTGGTGCTGGCGCTGGGTTCCATCGCGCACAAAGCGGTGGTCGGCGCGTTCGGCCTGCGCCAGGCGACGCACAAGTTCGGCCACGCGGCGGAACACCCGCTGCCCGGGGAACGCCGCTTGCTCGATTCCTACCATTGCAGCCGCTACAACACCCAGACCCGGCGGCTCACCGAGCCGATGTTCCAGCAGGTCTTCGCGCGCGCCCGGGAGCTGATCGACACGCGATGAGCGAACCCGGTTCCGACGCCGCGTTCGACGCGGCGGCCTTCCTGAAGACCCTCACCAGCCGGCCCGGCGTGTACCGCATGCTCGATGCCGAGGGCGAGGTGCTGTACGTCGGCAAGGCGAAGGATCTGAAGCGCCGCGTGTCCAGCTACTTCACCCGATCGCTGAACCGGCGCATCCAGCGCATGGTCGTCCAGATTCGCGCGATCGAGGTCACGGTGACGCACACCGAGGCCGAGGCGCTGTTGCTCGAAGCCAACCTGATCAAGTCGCTGAAGCCGCGTTACAACGTGTTGCTGCGCGACGACAAGAGCTATCCATTCGTCTACCTGTCCGTCGGCGAGCGCTACCCACGCGTGTCGCTGTATCGGGGCGCGCGCGGCCAAAAGGGGCGTTACTTCGGCCCCTACCCGAATGTGCGCTCGGTGCGCGAGACGCTGCACATCCTGCAAAAGCTGTTCCGCGTGCGCCAGTGCGAGGACAGCGTATTCCGCAATCGCTCGCGTCCCTGTCTGCAATACCAGATCAAGCGTTGCTCCGGTCCGTGCGTGAACCGCATCTCGCCCGAGGACTATGCCCGCGATGTCGAGGACACAATGCGTTTTCTCGACGGCAAGACCACGCACATCATCGACGATCTGGTAGCGCGCATGGAGGCCGCGTCGGCGTCGCTGGCGTTCGAACAGGCGGCGCGATTTCGCGACCAGATCGCCGCGTTGCGACGCGTGCAGGAGAAACAGTACGTCAGTGGCGAGAGCGGTGACATGGATATCATCGCCTGCCACTTGGCGCAGGACAGCGCCTGCGTGCAGGTGTTCTTTCTGCGCAACGGACGCAACCTGGGCAACAAGGCCTTCTTCCCGCGACTGCCCAGGGATGTCAGCGAGGACGACGTGCTCGCCGCCTTCATCAGCCAGTTCTACGGCAACAAGCAGATTCCACCGGAGCTGCTGGTATCCCACGACATGCAACAGCAGGCGCTGCTCCAGACCGCGTTGAGCCAGCAGGCCGGGCGCAAGGTACGCATCAGTCATCGGCTGCGCGGCCAGCGTCGCCACTGGCTGCGCATGGCCGAGCACAATGCGCGTCTGGCGCTGGAGGCGCGACTCGCCGGTCGCGCCGGCATGCGTGCGCGACTGGAGAACCTGCGCGAGGTACTCGGCCTGGACGACCCGCCGGCACGCATGGAGTGTTTCGACATCAGCCATACCGCCGGCGAGCTGACCGTGGCCTCCTGCGTGGTCTTCAACCCGGAAGGCCCGCTGAAGTCCGACTACCGCCGCTTCAATATCAAGGACATCACCCCGGGCGACGACTACGCGGCGATGCGGCAGGCGTTGCAACGGCGTTATTCACGCATCCAGAAAGAGGAGGGCAGGCTGCCCGACGTGCTGTTCATCGACGGCGGCAAGGGACAGCTCGGCATCGCCCGCGAGGTCATGGCCGAGCTGGGTGTCCACGAGGTGATGCTGGTCGGCGTTGCCAAGGGGCCGGATCGCAAACCCGGCATGGAACAATTGTTCATCGACGACGCCGCCAGGCCGTTGCTGCTGCCCGGCAACTCCGCGGCGCTGCATCTGATTCAGCAGATCCGCGACGAGGCACACCGCTTCGCCATCACCGGTCATCGACAGCGTCGCGCGAAACGCCAGCGCGACTCGACACTGGAGGACATCCCCGGCATCGGGCCGAAACGTCGCCGCCAGTTGCTGAACCAGTTCGGCGGGCTTGCCGAACTGTCCAAGGCCGGGGTGGAAGACATCGCGCGGGTGGAAGGCATCTCGCGGAAACTGGCGGAACAGATCTACGCGCATTTCCATGGCGGCGCGTGACGTGAAGCCGTTGGAATATCTGGTAACATAGTGCCGAATCCAAGCTGACCGGACATCCTGTTGAACATCCCCAACCGCCTAACAATCCTGCGCATTCTGCTCGTGCCGGTCATCGTCGTGGTGTTCTATCTGCCGGTGTCCTGGGCGAGTCAATTGTCCGCGCTGGTGTTCGCGTTGGCGGCGGCCACCGACTGGCTCGACGGCTACCTGGCCCGTCGCTGGCGGCAGACCTCGCCGTTCGGCGCCTTTCTCGATCCGGTCGCCGACAAGATCATGGTCGCCATCGCGTTGATCCTGCTGCTACAGGCCGACCCGGTCATCTGGCTGACCCTGCCGATCATCATCATCATCGGCCGGGAGATCACCATCTCGGCGTTGCGTGAATGGATGGCCGAACTGGGTTCGCGCACGACCGTCGCGGTCTCCTATGTCGGCAAGCTGAAAACCGCCGCGCAGATGGGTTCCATCATCGCCATGCTATACCGTGACGACCTGTTCGGCCTGCCGGTGTACCGCATCGGCGTCATCCTGCTGTACATCGCCGCCGGGCTGACATTGTGGTCGATGCTCGTCTACCTGAAAGCCGCGCGACCGATGCTGTCGCCGGACAAGCAGCCCGCGTCGGCGGAAGATCGCGGCGAAAGCCATATTTAGGCTTGACAGGAACCTCAGGAAAGCTAAAATACGCTCCGTCATCAACGCGGGAATAGCTCAGCTGGTAGAGCACAACCTTGCCAAGGTTGGGGTCGCGAGTTCGAATCTCGTTTCCCGCTCCAAATTCAAAAGCCTCGGCTCAACCGGGGCTTTTTCGTTTTCCACGCATGATGCACCATCATGCGCGCGACCCACTTATGGCTGAGTGGCAGAGTGGTTATGCAGCGGCCTGCAAAGCCGTGTACCTCGGTTCGATTCCGGGCTCAGCCTCCAAAAACAAAGCAGCTCCTGTTGAGCGCCGCAAGGCGCTTTTTTCTTGCCTGCGGATCCGTCTCTCCTCGCCCCGGTACCCCGACCAAAATATCGCATGCAAACTGTCCAATCGCTCCACCGCGCCGAAGCCAGAAAAAGTTACTAATGAAATGGGATAAAACTGCTGTACTCGCCGTGATCGCGATCTTCTCGATCTCTTATCTTTATTCGAGTATCAGGCAATGGCAGTTGAGCAACAAGGTCGAGGCAGAAAAACTGCGTGCATGCGAGGCGCGGGGCGGGAATGACTGCGGGTTGATCCCGAAGTATCACGATGATTGTTTCGAATCGAGCTACCGCGCGGAGTTTCGCATACGAACTTTCCGATACGATGAATACAACCGATGCATCGCAACCAGGATCAAGCAGCATCGTGGGTAGACCGTTCATCAACCTGCCGATATATACTCGCTGCCCATGGGTTTTCGGTTTTTCGAGGCCGCCCCTCGCGCCCTTGGGCTAAGAGGCTGTCGGGTTATGGGGGATCGTAGCGAGGAGGTGGGAGAGCGAGGCCAAATGTTCCCGGTTTTGAGGCGCATAGTGGACCTATGTAACGAAAAAACGGGGATATTTGGACCGATCTCCCAGCTTCGCAGTAGATTCATCCATAACCCGGACTATGGCGAGTTTCCGCAACAACGGCCAAGGACGCGAGGGGCGGCCGCAGTGGCCGAAAATTCATGGGCAACGAGTATAAACCATTTACCATGCCGGGTTGTCTACTTGGCACGCTCCTATAGCATGAATAGTTTGCACGGAGATTGGGTGTTATGAGAGAACCGCTGGATCTTCCCGTCGAACGCGACTCCGACGGCTATCTGATGGATCCCGACGATTGGAATCCGGAGCTCGCGCGCCTGCTGGCATCCGAGTGGAAAGGCCTGTCACTGAGCGACGATCACTTCGCGGTGATCGATTTCATGCGGGCCTGGCTGGCCGAGCGGCATATCGTGCCGGATGTGCGTGACGTGACCAAGTTTCTCGTCGATACCCGGGGCATGACCAAGAAGGAGGCCAAGCAGTATTTGTTCGAGCTTTTTCCTCACGGATACATGCAGCAGGGCTGTCAGATCGCTGGGATGCGGCGTCCCCGAGCTTGGAGCGTGGGTTAAGGGCGGGCCGCTTGAAAGCATGACAGCCCGTCATTGAGCGGGCTTTCGCTCAGACAGGCGGGCGCGATGCCGTCGAGCGCCAGTAGAGTATCAGCGTAAGACCAAAAAACATGCCGCCAAGATGGGCGAAGTGCGCGACACCGGCCTGAGTGCCGGTGACGCCGGCCCACAGCTCGAAGAGGCCAAAGAACAGTACCAGCCACTTCGCCTTCACGGCGACCGGTGGAAAGATCAGCACCAGACGGGCTTCCGGGTAGGTCATGCCGAAGGCCAGCAGTACCCCGAACACGCCGCCGGATGCGCCGATCGTCGGGTAGATCTCGCCGCTGTAGCTGGCTACCAGCAGTTGCGTCAGACCGGCGCCGATGACGCATACGAAGTAGAACAGGGCGAAACGTTGTGATCCCCAAGTGGCCTCCATTGGCGAGCCGAACATCCACAAGGCGTACATATTGAACAGAATATGCATCGCGCTGCCATGCAGAAAGGCATAGGTGACCAGTTGCCATGGATGGAACAGGGAGGGTGTGGAGAAAAATCCTACCGCGTGCGCCTGCAAGGGCCACAGAGCCAGTGCATCGAACACACCTTCGCCAAGCAGCAACTCGATGAGATACATCAGGCCGTTCGCGACCAGCAGGGCGGTGATCACCGTTGACGGCCGTTGAAAACCGGAAAACGCGGCCATGTGGTTAGGAGCCTGTCGGATGATGGATGAATCTACTGCGAAGATGGGAGAGCGGCCCAAATATCCCCGTTTTTTCGTTGCATAAGTCCATTATGCGCCTCAAAACTGGGAACATTTGGCCTCGCTCTACCACCTTCTCGCTACGATCCCCCATAATTCGACAGCCTCCTGGCGGGGAAAGAGGGCGGACAAACCAAGATACGCGCAGAAACGGACCAGGAGACTGTCCGAGAATGAATGACCTGCCGCGCAAGCGCGGATACCGGCTTGATCTTTCCCTCGCACTCCTCAAATATGGCCAATATTCGCCTCGTGCGAGTGAAAAATCCGGCCCGGTCCCACGTCCGCTCGCTACGCTCTTCATTCTCGGACAGCCGCCTATGTCAGGTCTTTATGGCTGCCGTCACAGAACGGTGGCGTCTTCGTGCGCTTGCATTGGCACAGCGCATATTTCTTCTCTTCCTCGACACTGAATTCCATCGGCGAGAACTCCGTGCCGGCATGCGAGCCGTCGCAGAAGGGTTGGTCCTTGGAGCGCCCACAGGCACACCAGTAGTAACGGATGCCAGGCTGCAACAGTACGGCTTTCGGAGCTTTCACGGCGATGACGGGCTCGGACATGAAGTCTCTCCTTATTGGATTGCGGTCATCGGAAGTATACCGGGGAGCGTCCGCGATTTCCCGGGTTTGCGTCATGGCAGTTTGCTTGCCGACTGCCAGAAGAGAGCGGGGAATAGTTCTGCTCGAAGGCCGTTTTCAGCTTCTTGTTAATGTGCTTTCATTCGAGGAGCAGTAGCGGCAGGCTATTGACAAAGCCCACGATACCCACCCGCCGCCGGTACAGATCACCGCGCACCCACAATTTTCAGGTACTCGGCCGCGGTTTGCTGGACCAGGGTGTCTTCCGTGTAGTTCAGAAGGCGCCACCGGAATCAACCGAAAGTCAGTTCCAACTTCCGGGCAGTCTTCTGCAATCGCTTGTCGCGCCTCCTGATAACGGCAGAATCTGTCAAAACAGCAGAGGCCAGCAGGTGAGCATCGATGAAACCAACCCCCAGCCCCATCAGTTTCTTGTGGTCAATCAGATGCAGCACTTCCTCCTGAGAGGCGACCACTGCCTGGGGCAGATCGTTGAGTAGCCGGAGCACCTCATCCCGCTTGCGCAAGTTTCCGCAGGCTAGGAGCCTGTCCGAGAATAGAAGCCGTAGCGAGGGGAAGCTGATTTGAGCGGGATTTCTCCCTGATTTGAGGCGAATAGTTGCGCTATTTAACGAGAATCAGGGGGGAATCCAGCCAAATTCAGCTTTTCCGCACGCCTATAGGGATGTAGGTAGGTAGAGCAATGCAGGAGCAATTGCCGAGTAGGCTCTCTATTCTCGGACAGGCTCCTAGGAGTCTGTCGGGTTTAACGCTGATCTACTGCGGAAAAGCCCTCTTGGCCCGTTTTCCCGTTCACTTTCGTTAAATAGAATGACTATTCGCCTCAAGTGAACGAAAAAACGGACTCAAAATGGCTTTCCCTCGCTACGATCGGTCAAACCCGACAGACTCCTAGTTCACCAATCACGAAGGGATGAATTAACACCTGGCAGCGATTGAGCAGGTCGGCCAGTCGCTCGTCTCCGCTACGGACGTATGAGCAACCTTTTTCTGGTATTTTCCGTGTACAGAGGCAAACCGTTACCAAGCACATTCAAGCTAGTCAGTCTTGATTTGATTTACGTTTCCTGGAACTCATTCCGCCGATAAGTCCGAGAAGCCCTGATCCAAACAGCCAAATCACCGCGGGTTCTGATACCGGTGGTGTTGTAGTACCACCTGGAGCAAAACTAAAAAATGGCCCCGGAGTACCATTAATGGGATCCCAGAATTGAACTCTGGCAAGCGTTTCTCCACCTCTTGTAAGTGCCTGAGATGTTGCTTGCCATACAACAGTAAAATCCTCCCCGGTATTAAATTGATCAAGACTAATCTCAAGCGAAACAGGATTCAAATCGTAGCTGGCGCTACTAACGTCTGTCCCAAAACCATCTTCCGCATAGACTCCGGTAAAAAAACCATGATCACCAGATAGTTGGAAAGTTCCACTGAATGGATCGTTTGATGTACTGGTGGTTGAACCTGCTCGCCCCATTATCAAAACCTGTTTGTTGAATGCAGTAGTCACCGAGGGATTGGTCGCTGGGTTTACATCTATGGATTTTGTGCCATCAATAGCACCAGGGAGTAGTGATACAGTAAATCTAAACCCAGCAAACAGATTACCTGGAAGCTGGCTACCAAAGTCACTTATAGATAACGAGGTATTGCTGATTCTGGTCGTTAAGACATCCTGATCATTTTCCTTGGTGAAATTGGCAAAATAAAAAGAGCCTGCGACGATACCAGCATCAACAAAACGGGCATTCGCTGAGTTCCCCCATTGCGCTTGTGCATCCGCGTAGCTGGTGCCCACCAAGTTAGAATCATTGTCTAAATCCTGATTGGTCACATGAGGAGCAGGATTAACATTGAAAGCTCTGAGATCGGTGAAAACAGGAGGTGGAGGTACCGTTGTTGAAGGATTAATTTTAAAGTAATCAATTTCACTGACGATATTCTGCGGTGACGGAATCGCCCGTGCGACCTGAGTAGAAATCAACCCCGGGAACGCAAGCACAGCAACGAGGAGGTTATAGCGCATTCGCCGGAATTGATACTGACTCCGTGTGGTGATTGGGCGCCTGGTGTTCTGTCTGGCGTGTGGCTCTGACTGGTCAACATAGCTTTGAAGGAATTCCATTGTATTTACCCCTATAAAGTGATGGCAAGGTGGTCTTGAGCGTGATAGTAACAACGAGTCTGTGACAGATCAGGAACGGATGAGGTCATTAGGTTCCTCAATTTCTTCGCGATTCCCTCGGGTACTCCCTCCACTCAGACAACCAAAGCTGGCGCGAGCCGTCCATCCGCCGACCTGCTCGTCACGCAAGCCAGCTCGCCCTTGAATCCACTGGAGAAGCCTCATGGAGCAAACCTCCTTGTTCACCGTCGCGCTGGGTTTGCAAGCACCTTGGAAGGTCATCGATGCGCGCTTCAAACCGGCTGACCACAGCATCCATTTCGACGCGGCCTTCGAGCGCGGTAGCCGCTTCACCTGTCCGGCCTGCGGAGCGGAAGCACAGCCCGTGCATGACACCCTGGAACGCGAGTGGCGGCACCTGAACTGCTTCCAGTATGCCGCCTATCTGCATGCCCAAACGCCTCGCGTGCGTTGCCGCCAGTGCGGCAAGACCCGGCAGGTGGAACCGCCGTGGGCGCGACCGCAGTCCGGTTTCACCCAACTGATGGAGGCACTGATCATCCTGTTGTGCCAAGCGATGCCGGTGGCGCGGGTCGCTGAAATCCCGGGCATCGGCGATAACCGGATCTGGCGTGTCCCTGGAGCCGACAGCAGTTCAACCCAATGCATTGCTTGATCCGTCCGCCCAGCAAGACAATCAAGGCCTGGGAACTCAAGGAAAGCCTGCGCGACATCCTTAACAACGCCACGGACCGGGCACACGCCGAAGTCTTGCCGAGCCGGTGATACAGCTGGGCGCGCCACGCGCGGGTGCCGCAAATGAAGGCCTTCGCCCTGACCATCAAACGCCACTGGGACGGCATCCTGAATCGTTTCGATTCCGGTCCGAGCAACGGGCTTGGCCGAGGGCATCAACTCGCTGATCCAGGCGGCCAAGGCTCGCGCCTCAGACAACGGTATTGTCGAACGCTTCAACGGACAGATCGTCTAGGTCATCAAGGTGACTTTCTTCAACAGTAGCCAGGAACCGCGTGATACCTCGCTACACTACGTCAAGATCTACGATCAACAGATTCCGCGGAAGGCGCTCGGTCATATCGCGCCCATTCAGGCACTGAAAAACGGGCATCGGAAATGCCCGGATCTGTTTAAAAAGCGGGTATACAATCACCAGGGCAATCGCGCTTAATTCATCGCAAGCACCTTGAGCAAGTAGCGCTGATCCCAACCGGCCTTGGCTCGCTTGGTTTTAACGCCCACCTTGGATGATCGTTCATTCTTGATGAGGTTCAGGGCG
>JALULB010000108.1 GCA_027041035.1 Sedimenticola sp.
GGGTAGGCACGCCGCTATCGCTCGCATGTCCAACTTGCGTAACTGTCCGACAGCCTCCTAGAGCTGCCGTTCGAACAGTTCGCCAAAGGATTTGCGCAGCCGGTAGATGATGTCGTCGGGATGCTTGAAATGCTCGGCTTTGTCCAGGCTGACGGGGTCGCTTTTCGGCAGGTCGTTGTGTTCGAACAGGTCGGCGAGCTGGCGGGCGAGTATCGGGTTCTTGAATACCAGGGCGCTTTCGCTGTTCAGTCTGGCGCTGCGCGGGTCGAGGTTGTAGGAGCCGACCAGGCTGATTCGACGGTCGAACACGGCGTATTTGCTGTGCATGGTGCCTTCGCGCTGTTTCTTTTCGTCACGTGGTCGCCCCAGCCATTCGTGGATATGCATGCCGGCGCGCGGGCGCTTGCATTGGCGCACGCGCGGTTCCTGGTTTACCGCGAGCAGGGTTTTGTAGTATCCGCGCCCGACCATTGTGATCTCGGGCAGGTCGTTGGTTTGCGGGCTGTTGCTGATCAGCGAGACGGCGACGCAGCGGCGCGCGGCGTCCATCAGGGCGTGCATGATCGCGCGGCTCGGCACGAAGTAGGCGTTGGCGATGAGGATCTCGCGTTTCGCGCCGCTGATCAGTTGCAGGTAGGCCTGCTCGATATAGCGTTCCTGGTAGCGCGGGCGGCTCTGGAAGAAGCGTGAGCGCGCGGCATGGAAATCCGTTTTCAGCTTGTTGCCGGCCAGCGCCTGGACGCGCTCGACGAGGCGCGGATCGGTATCGAAATGAAAGCGGACGTGGCCGGTCTTGTCGAGTAGCGAACGCGTGGCTTTCCAGTAGAGGTTGGTGTTCAGGATGCCGCGGCTCTTCTTGATGTCGACAAAGTAACGAAAATTCCGATCGAAGGCGGCGACCATGTCTTGCACCACGCCGCCCTTGACGATGACATCCTGATCGCGCCAGTTGCCGTGGGGTGTGCGCGGGTCGATGCGAAAGTATTCGTTGCCGACGTTCATCCCGCCGGTGATGGCGATGCCATGGTCGGTCTCGCCGTCGATGATCCACATCTTCTCGTGGAAGCGCTTGTCCAGCCGGTTGGGGTCGTAGTGCGGCATCAGTTTCGGGATCGGCACCTCGTTGATCCATTGCAGCAGCATGGCTTCGTAGCCCTCTACTTCGATACCCCATTGCTTGAGATCGAAGTAGAGCCGCTGGGTCTGTAGCGAGGGGTTGGAAAAGGCGTCGACGATGACGCGCACGTCCAGGCCCTGCCGTTTCTTCTGTTTCAGCAATCTGGCGATCGCCAGTCCGGCCTCGTCGCCGTTGAAGATCAACGCCTGGATGCGAATGGATGTGTCCGCCTTCTTCAGGGTTTGCATGCGCGCGGTGAAGGCGACATCGCCATTCGACAGGATGGCGATATGGCTGGTGCGCACCGGAAACAGACCCTTGCGGCCGATGTCGGGAAACGGGCTGCCGATGAAGCCTTTCGCCGGGCCGAATACCGATGAGCCTGGGATCCAGTCGCGCGTGTCGGCGTGTTTTACCTTAGGCGTCGAGCAGCCGGCCAGCAGGATGAGCAGGATCGACAGTCTGGCGAGGGCTTTCATCAGGGGGTATCCGGTGGGGGAAAGCGTCCGTGACGCAGGAAGTAAATGACCGCCGAGGCGATGCTGTCGCTGTAGCGCATCAGGATGTGGTCGGCCGGCGCGATCAGAAAGTCGCTCATGCCCGCCAGGCGGGTGCTGGCGATCGATACCATGCCGTCGTCCGGACCCGGGATCAACCAGGAGCCGATCGGGTTCAGGCTGCGGTCGCCGGCGATCACGCCGACCTCGTAGTAGGGCGCCTTGAGACGATTCGGGAAGCTGTCGGCCTCGGTGCCCAGGCTCAGCGCCGTCGGTCCGGCGACGGCATTCGCCCAGTCCAGGTCGGCGGCCTTGAGCCTGTCCGCCAACTCGCTGCCGTGGTTTGGCGAACCCAGCAGGACGACGCGTCCGAGGTTGTTCAGCGGCCGCGCTTCCAGCAGCCCGCGAATCAGCAGGCCACCGAGCGAATGGCCGACGAAATGCACCCGGTGCTTGTAGGCGCAGCAACTGATCACCTGTTGGCGTATCAGCGCCAGCAAGGCATTCGCGGGCAGTTTGCGCGACGGGTAGTCGATGCCGATGACCTCGTAGCCGGCCTTTTCCAGTCGCCCGGCGAGATAGTCCATCGCGCCGGAAGCGCGTCCCAGGCCGTGCAGCAGCACGACGGTGTCGCGCGGCATGCCGCTTGCCGATGGGTTGGCGACAGCAGGCCGCGCCAGGAGCATCGATGCCGCGAGCAGCCCGCCCGAGAGCCAGGCGATGACGCGGGATCGGGTCATCGGCGAACCGCTCCGGGATCGATATGCCGGGCGTCCCGCCATGCCTCGGAGTGATCCCAGTTCAGGAAACGGATCCGGCGCCTGGACAGGTGCGCGCGGGCCGGTTGTCTGCCGCGTTCCAGAAACAGCACCGCGCGCAGGCCATCGGTGTAATAGGGGTCGCCGGTCAGGTTGAAGCGAGGATGTTCATGGGAGGATTTCCCCAGCCCTTTGATATAGCCGAAACGCACCACCTGACCGGACAGCAGCAGATCCTCGATCAGGTAATTCCTTGCCTCGTCGGTATCCGGGTCGATCTTGTGGGTGACGAAGATCGGCGTCTTGGTGGTGAAGCGCACCCCGATGTCGCGGCTGATCTGCCCGATCCAGACGTTCGCGCCGTTCACCAGCCACGGGGTCAGCCACAGGCGCAGGTGGTTGCGCTGATCGATGGAGTTGCGCGCTTTCTGCATCGCCAGATCCTGCTTGCGCCCAAAGGCATACAGCGGACTGACCGGCGAGTAGGTGTATTTCTGGCCCAGCACGAAGGATGCAATGGTTTTCTTGATCGAACCGGCGTAGTTTTTCTCCGCCGGATGCCAGCCACGCGAGGTCAGCGCGAAGCGCAGGGCATCAGGCTTCGCGACGATGACCAGGTTCAACGGGTCGCCGGACTCGTTGGCGGCTTTGTTCGTCGTGCAGCAGCCGAGCGTCAGCAACTCGGCGTGGAGCTGCTTCAGGCTCAGACGCTTGATCGCGGTGTCCGGGTAGCGCTGGTGGATATCCGGCATGCCTTCGGTGAGGATCTCGGGGCGCGGCAGATAGACCGGCAGTTCAAGCACATCGTCGCGACCGATGATGGTGATGTTGGCCTCGCGGTCCAGTGCGTCGGTACTCACAAAGATGAAGCCGGCGCGCTTGGCATGCGCGTGGATCGGGTTGCGGAAGCTGTGTTCCTCCAGGCGGGCCAGCAGGGTGGCATAGTCCGCGTCGTTCAGCGCGGCGCGAAAACGGTAGGCGACCTCGGCCGGCGACAGATAATCCGGGTCCAGCGACGGCTGCAACAGCCAGTGGGGGTGGTTGCTGTGGTTGTCCAGCTCCACCCACAAGGCATGTATCCAGCGCGAACCGATGTCGGCGCCGAACACCCGCAGGGCCTTGTCGCGCGGCAACACCGCGACGCGGACGTCGAGTTCGTCCGTCGAACCCGTCTCGGCATTGGCAAGCAGCTCGGCCGGCGCCAGTGGTTGGGATTTTTGCAGTTGAAACGGGGCGGATGTCGCGCAGGCCTGCAACAGGCCGGTCAACAACAACAGCATCAGCAGACGCGGCGGAAACGCCCATTCGGGCCGGCGAGGGGAGGCGATCATGAGGAAACTGGACCCTGTAAATGAACCTTGGCGTGTAACTACTCAGCGAGTAGATCAAATAAAGGGTAACTGCTCAGATCACCGCTGAAATGCGTCAGATCAAGGCAAAAAATGTGATTTTACACGTGTAAATGACCATTTTTGAACGCAGAGCTGGCGCATTTCAGCGGTTAGCTGAGTAGTTACCTTGGCGCTATCATAGCATCCAAGGGCAGTCCAAACGGGGCAATGGTGTACCATGGCGCATTCGCCACATTCAGGATAATCGAGATGCTGGACCAACTCTCCGTCATTCAAAAGATAGCCGTGTTCGCGTTGCCGATGATCTTCGCGATCACCCTGCACGAGGTGGCGCATGGCTGGGTGGCCTACAAGTTCGGTGACGACACGGCCTATGCCGCCGGTCGTTTGTCGCTGAACCCGATCCGGCACATCGACCCGCTGGGTACCATCATCGTGCCATTGGCGATGTACCTGCTGACCGGCTTCATCTTTGGTTGGGCCAAGCCGGTACCGGTCAATTTCGCGCGCTTGCGCAACCCGCGTCGCGACATGGGGCTGGTGGCCTTTGCCGGACCGACCGCCAACCTGCTGATGGCGATACTCTGGGCGTTGATCCTGCGCGCCGGACTCGGGCTGGTGGAAAGCACGCCCTGGCTTGGCCAACCGATGATCTTCATGGGATACGCCGGCATATTGATCAATGCCTTCCTGATGATTCTAAACCTGATTCCGATACCGCCACTGGATGGCGGCCGGGTATTGCCCGCGCGGCTGCCGCCAGCGCTGGCGGAGAAATACGCGCAGATCGAGCCGGTCGGCATTTTCATTCTGCTTGGCCTGTTGATGACGGGTCTGCTGGACTGGTTCCTGTGGCCGGGTATCTCCCTGGTCAGCCGGATATCCGGAGCGGTTGCCGGATTGATCTGAAAGTCCGCAGATTTTGCTTGATTCGCATCGTAATCGCGGTACTCTGGCGGGTTACAGTTATTGATCAGGGGTGAAACCAGCTTGTCTTCCGTCGCAGCACAACACGCACGCGTTCTTTCCGGCATGCGGCCAACCGGCCAACTGCACCTGGGGCATTACCACGGTGTCCTGAAAAACTGGGTCGAGCTTCAGCACGAGTACGAATGCTTCTTCTTCGTCGCGGACTGGCACGCGCTGACGACCCACTACGACGACCCGAGCATCATTGCCGAGAATGTCTGGGACATGGTCATCGACTGGCTGGCCGCCGGCGTGAATCCGGCCGAGGCGAAATGCTTCATCCAGTCGCGCGTGCCGGAACACGCCGAACTGCATCTGCTACTGTCGATGATCACGCCGCTGAGCTGGCTGGAACGCGTGCCGACCTTCAAGGATCAGCAGGAGAAGCTCAAGGAACGCGATCTGTCGACCTACGGCTTTCTCGGCTATCCGCTGTTGCAGAGCGCGGATATCCTGATCTATCGCGCCGGCATGGTACCCGTCGGCGAGGATCAGGTCGCGCATGTCGAACTGACGCGAGAGGTCGCGCGGCGTTTCAACCATATCTATGGTCGCGAGCCGGATTTCGAGGAAAAGGCCGTTGCCGCAGTGAGAAAAATGGGCAAGAAAGCGGCAAAACTCTATGATCGCTATAGAAAAACCTGGCAGGAGAAAGGCGACCATGATGCCTTGGAAGCGGCTCGCGCCCTGCTCGAGGGCCAGCAGAACATCACCCTTTCCGATCGCGATCGCCTGTTCGGTTACCTGGAGGGCGGCGGCAGGGTGATTCTGCCCGAACCCAAGCCGTTGTTGACCCGCTCGTCGAAGATGCCTGGGCTGGACGGCCAGAAGATGTCCAAGTCCTACCACAACACCATTCCGCTGCGCGCCGCGCCGGAAACGGTCGAAAAGGCGTTGCGCACGATGCCGACCGACACCCGGCGCGTGCGCCGCACCGACCCCGGCGATCCGGCGCGCTGCCCGGTGTGGCAGTTTCACGAGACCTACTCCGACGACGCCACCAAGGAGTGGGTGCGCGAAGGCTGTACCACCGCCGGCATCGGTTGCGTGGAATGCAAGCAGCCGATCATCGACGCGGTGCTCGCCGAGCTGAAGCCGATTCAGGAGCGCGCCCGCGAGTACCAGGAACAGCCGGAACTGGTGCGGAATATCCTCGCCGAGGGCAGCGAGGCGGCGCGCGATGTCGCGCGCGATACCCTGGAAGAGGTGCGTCACGCGATGGCCCTGGATTATCGGTGAGCGAGAGCGGGACGCCGGTGGAGGAGCAAGCGGCAGTCGCCGGGGCGGACACGCCGGTCGAAGCGGCCGGGGATGCCGCGCAAGGCCGCCAGCAGGAGATGCCTTTCGCCGTCGTCCAGGGCGAGCCGCAATACAGCCTGCCGAAGGATCTGTATATCCCGCCGGACGCGCTGGAGGTGTTTCTCGATGCCTTCGAGGGTCCGCTGGATCTGCTGCTGTACCTGATCCGCCGGCAGAATCTGGATATCCTGGATATCCCGATCGCCTCGATCACCCGGCAGTACATGGAGTATGTTGAGCTGATGCGCGAACTGCGCCTGGAACTGGCCGCCGAGTATCTGGTGATGGCGGCGATGCTCGCCGAGATCAAGTCGCGCATGCTGTTGCCGCGCCCGGTCAGCGAGGATGAAGAACCGGGCGATCCGCGCGCCGAGCTGATCCGGCGGCTACAGGAATACGAGCGCTACAAGCAGGCGGCCGAGGACATCGACGCCATGCCCCAGCTCGGCCGGGATGTGTTTCAGGCGAAGGCCTCCTTCCCGGACAAGCAGGTGCGCCAGACCGAGCCGGATGTCGATCTGCACGATCTGATGCTGGCCCTGCGCGAGGTATTGCATCGCGCAGACATGTTCACCAGTCACCATGTCAGCATGGAAACCCTGTCGGTGCGCGAGCGCATGTCCAGCGTGCTGCAGAGGCTGGATACCGAGGTGTTCACCGAATTCACCCTGCTTTTCGATCTCGGCGAGGGGCGCATGGGCGTTGTTGTGACCTTCATCGCCGTGTTGGAGCTGGTCAAGGAATCGCTGATCGAACTGGTGCAGGCGGAGAACTATGCGCCGATCCACGTGAAGGCCAGGGCGGAGGCATGAACGCGCCGGAGCAGCTCAAATCTATTCTCGAAGCGGCTTTACTTGCCGCCGGCAAGACCTTGTCCCTGGAGCAGATGTCCCGCATGTTCACCGAGGGTGGCGAGCCGGACCGCGAGACGCTGAGCGCCGCGCTGGAGGCATTGCGCGACGACTACGAGGGGCGCGGCATGGAGCTGAAGCAGGTTGCCAGCGGCTACCGTATCCAGGTGCGCGCGGACTATTCGCAATGGGTATCCCGGTTGTGGGAGGAAAAGCCCGGTCGCTATTCGCGCGCGTTGATGGAGACGCTGGCATTGATCGCCTATCGTCAGCCGATCACGCGCGGCGAGATCGAAGAGATTCGCGGCGTCGCGGTGAATACCTATATCATCAAGACCCTGATGGAGCGCGAATGGGTGCGTGTCGTCGGACATCGGGACGTGCCGGGACGGCCATCACTGTATGCCACGACGCGTACCTTCCTCGATTATTTCGGTCTGAAGTCGCTCGACGGATTGCCTACCCTGGCCGAGATCCGCGACCTGGAAGAGATCAACCGCGAGCTGGACCTGCGGGAAGACACGCCGCCGGCCGGGCCGGAAGGCATCCCGATCGGCGACGAGCCCACGCCGCCGGCGTCCGGTGAGTCGTCCGATGCCGATGCCGCCGAAGACGCTGGCGATGCCGGGCTGGCGCGGGATGGCGATCAGAGAGATAACCTGCATATTGAAGAAGAAGTTATTGAAAAATCAAGTGAAAGATAAAAAATCAGACGGCCCACAGCGCATTCAGAAGTTGCTTGGCAATGCCGGCTACGGCTCGCGGCGCGAGATAGAGGGCTGGATCAGCGAGGGTCGGGTGAAGATCAACGGGCGTTTGGCCAAGCTCGGCGATCGCGCCGGCGACGAGGACGAACTGAGCATCGACGGTCGTCCGGTGAGTCGTAAGCGCATAAAGCACACCGAGGCACGGGTCATTATCTATAATAAACCCGAGGGCGAGCTGGTCACACGCAAGGATCCCGAGGGCCGGCCGACGGTGTTTCAACGCCTGCCGCGCCTGCCGACCGGTCGCTGGATACCGATCGGGCGCCTGGACATCAACAGCTCCGGCCTGCTGCTGTTGACCACCGACGGCGAATTGGCGAACCAGCTGATGCATCCGTCGAATCAGGTCGAGCGCGAATACGCGGTACGCGTCAAGGGGCGTGTCAGCGACGAGGATATCGCGGAACTGGTGAACGGCATCCAACTCGACGACGGCCCGGCGCGTTTCGAGGATGTCGTCGATGTCGGCGGCGAGGGCACCAATCACTGGTTTCACGTGGTTATCGTCGAGGGACGCAAGCGCGAGGTCAGACGCATGTGGGAAGCCCTCGGCATGCTCGTCAGCCGCCTGATTCGCGTGCGTTATGGGCCGATAAAGCTCGGCGCGCGGATCAAGCCGGGGCGCTGGCGTGAACTGGACAAGGACGAGTTCAAGGCGCTGTACCAGATACTCGGTCGACGCGCGCCGCGCATGCCGGCCAGGCCGCTGCGCAACCCGATCGTGAAGAAGCAGGGTCGCACCGCCGATCCGTGGAAGAAGCATTGAGATGAATGGAGAAAGTCCCATGTCGATAATCACCGGGAAGTCCCAGGAATGCCGTGCCGACCGGCCTGCGTTCGCGAGGTTCGCGCTACTGCTCGTCATCGGCCTGTTGCCGGCGATCGCGCTGGCCAAACCCTTCGACAGGGTGTTGCGCTGGGATGGCATCAGCTTCCGCGTGCAATGCCCGAATGACAGTTCATTGAACACCCTGACGGTGCAGCTCTTCGGTTTGAAGCAACCGCCGGCGAATGTCCCTCACGATCGGGAGATCGATGGCAGCGTCAGCGACGCACAGTTGGCGGATCTCAATGGTGACGGTTCGCCCGAGTGGTACGTGTTTATTTCCGGTTCTGGATCAGGTAGTTATGGTGAGTTGTTGGCCTGGAGCGTGAACAACGGCCGGTCGCTCGGAGAGATCTATCTGCCGCCGCTCAGCGACGATCCCGTCAGCAGCGAGGGATACATGGGGCACGACGTGTTCTATACCGCCGGCAATCGCCTGATCCGCAAGTTTCCAATCTATCGCTCCGGCGACAGCAACGCCAATCCCAGCGGTGGGATGCGTGTCTTGCGCTACCATCTGGTTGCCGGCGAGGCGGGCTGGATACTGCGTTCCGACAGTGGATGTGATTGAGCCGCGCACGCCCGGGCGGACCCGGCACCCTGGCGAGCGTCGCCTGTCGACACTGCATCAGGCCGCGGGTATCTATCAGCGTCTGCATACCGTCTATGGCGCGCGTCACTGGTGGCCGGCGGATACCCCGTTCGAGGTCATGCTCGGCGCGATCCTGACGCAGAACGCGGCCTGGACCAATGTCGAAAAGGCGCTGACGAATCTGAAGGCGGCCGATGCGCTGACGCCCCGGGCGATTCTCGATATACCATTGGCCGGGCTGGCGCGCCTGATCCGGCCTTCCGGCTACTTCAACCAGAAGGCCGCGCGCCTGAAGCGCATTGCCGGCTTCGTGATCGAGCATGGCGGTATCGAGGCGCTGCGCGCGCTGCCGGTCGAGGTGCTGCGTCCGCGCCTGCTCGCGATCAACGGGGTAGGGCCGGAGACCGCCGATTCCATCCTGCTGTATGCCCTGAACAAGCCGGTGTTCGTCATCGACGCCTACACACGACGCATCTTCAGCCGGCTTGGACACGTCAAGGGCGACGAAACCTACGAGGAACTGCGCGACCTGTTCGAGCGTTCGCTACCGGCGCGGGATACCGCGTTGTACAACGAATACCATGCGCTGATCGTCGAACACGCCAAACAGCATTGCCGGGTGAAGCCGGTGTGCCGCAGCTGCCCGGTTTCACCGGATTGCGGCTATCCCTGATTGGCGGGCACTTGCCCGTCGCGTAGGGTGGAACAAGCGCAGCGGTTCCACCACTGCCGACCTGTTCGAGCGTTCTACCGGCGCGGGATACCGTGCTGTACAACGAATACCACGCGCTGATCGAGCATTACCCGGTGAAGCCTGTGTGCCGCAGCGCCCCGTTTCGCCGGATTGCGGCTATCCCTGATTGGTGGGTCCTTGCCCGTCGCGTAGGGTGGAACAAGCGCAGCGGTTCCACCACTGCCGAGATACGAGAGAGGTGGTTCGATAAAACACGCAACGCATACTTGCACGCCCCGCTTTGCCCGACCCGCGAACGCTTTTCAGAGCATCATGCCGCGTATCATGTAATACAGCATCGCGGCCATGATGCCGGAGGCCGGCACGGTGATCACCCAGGCGGCGACGATACGCATGAAGGTGGAGCGTTTCACCAGTTCGTGCCGATAGAGCTTCTTCAGCCGCTTGCGGTCTTTCTTCGTCAGTTCGGCCTCCTTGCGACGGGCTTTCAACTCTTTCAGCATCTGCCCCCGGCGCTCGACCGAGGCTTGCTCGAACTCACGCAGAAAACTGATGACCACGGTTTGCTCCTCGCCTTCGTGGTGGGTCTTGATCTCCTCGATCATGATCGCGTAGTTGGTCTTCAGAAACTCGCGCAGAAAGCCGACGCCAAATACCGCGCCGACCGCGATATGCGTGGAACTGACGGGCAATCCCAACTGGCTGGCGATGATTACCGTGATGGCCGCCGCCATGGCGATGCAGAAGGCGCGTTGCTGATCCAGGTCGGTGATCTCGGAGCCGACGGTGCGGATCAGTTTCGGTCCGTACAGTGCCAGACCGATGGCAATCCCGATCGCGCCGATCAGCATCACCCAGAGCGGAATTGCGGCTTTTTTCGCGATGCCGCCGTGGATGATGGCATCGTTGATCGCGGCCAGCGGGCCGACGGCATTGGCGACATCGTTGGCGCCATGCGCGAAGCTGAGCAGTCCGGCGGCGAAGATCAGCGGGATGGTGAACAGCTTGTTGATGCTGACCTTGTCCGCTGTCATGCTGGCGGCGGCGCGGCCGATACGCGGCCGGATCAGCAGGTAGATCGCCACCGCGATGGCCAGGCCGATCACCAGGGCGAGGCCGAATTCCACCTTCCAGATCTTCTTCAGACCCTTCAGGATCAGGTAGGTCGAGAACGCCCAGGCCATTGCCGCGACCAGCAGTGGCACTATCCTGCTGGCGGCCGCGCGTTTATCCTTCTTGTAACTGATGGTGCGCTTGATCAGGTACAGAAAAGCGGCGGCGATGACCCCGCCAATGACGGGCGAGATGACCCAGCTGGCGGCGATCGCGCCCATCTTCGGCCAGTTCGCGACATCCATGCCACCGGCCGCGATGCCGGCGCCGAGCACGCCGCCGACGATGGAATGCGTGGTCGACACCGGCGCGCCCATCGCGGTGGCGATGTTCAGCCACAGCGCGCCGGCGAACAATGCCGCCATCATCAACCAGACAAAGCTGTCGGCATCGTTCAGAAAACCCGGGTCGATGATGCCTTTCTTGATCGTCCCGACCACGTCGCCACCGGCGATCAACGCGCCGGATGCCTCGAAGATCGCCGCGATGAGTATCGCGCCGGTGAGTGTCAACGCGCGCGACCCGACCGCCGGCCCGACGTTGTTGGCGACATCGTTGGCGCCGATGTTCATCGCCATGTAGCCGCCGATCACCGCCGCGATGACGAGCAGAAAGCCCTCGTGGAGGTCGCCGTAGTAGCGATCGACGATCGCGTAGATGAGAACCAGAAAAACCGCGCTGATCGCGAGCTTCACGCCTTCGGTTCGCAGCGAACGGGGCGCGTCATGCAGGTTGAGAAGGTCGTTCAATGCCATACTTCGGGCCTCTGGATGGGCCGCGTCGCGACCTGTTGGAATGTGAGGGAATTTTACACGGAGCGGACGCGGATTTCGATGCCGAGCGCCACCGAGGTGAGCCAGATCAATTCGAAACCGTTGCTACAACGTAACTACTCAGCAAGTAGATCAAATAAAGGGTAACTGCTCAGATCGCCGCTGAAATGCGTCAGATCAAGGCAAAAAATGTGAGTTTACAAGTGTAAATGATCATTTTTGAACGCAGAGCTGGCGCATTTCAGCGGTTAGCTGAGTAGTTACGCTACAGCAGCAACAGCACATAGACGGTCGCGAGCGCGATCTGCGCCAGCGCATAGGGCACGGCCTTGCGCACGAAGCCGCCAAAGCTCAGCGACAGGCCGTGTTTATGGATCAGGGTCACCGCGACCAGCGTCGAAGCGCTGCCGATCGGCGTGATGTTGCCGCCGAGGTTCGCGCCGAACACCACCGCCCACCACAGCGAGGATTCACCCGGGATCTGCTGCGCGGCGAGAATCTTCGCCAGCATCGCGGCCAGTGGGATGTTGTCGGTCACCGAGCTGAACAGCGCCGATGACAGCAATAGCGAGGCGACACCGCCGGCGGACTGGCCATCACCGATCAGCCAGCGCACGCCGCTGCCGATCAGCGCCAGTACCTCGGCGTGCTCCATCACGTTGATGACCACGAACAGCGACATGAAGAACAGGATCAGATCCCAGTCCACCGCCTTGAAGAACTGGTCGGCCTCGGACTTGTAGCGGATCAGCATCACCACCGCGAAGCCCATCGCGACGAAACCCATGCCCAGATCGCGCACCACCGGCGTGATCGAGGTCGTCGCGATCGCCAGGATGAACGCGACCAATGCAAAGGCGGCGAAGCTGAAAAACGCCTGGCTCTGAATGCCGTCGTTCTCGTCGAAGCCGGCGACCAGGGTCGCGGCTTTCGTCCGTTCCGCCTCGCCCCGCAGACCATGGATGCCGAACAGGCGCGCGCCAAGCCACAAGGTAAACACCGTTGCGACAAGCACATAGGGGCTAGACTTCAGAAAG
>JALULB010000109.1 GCA_027041035.1 Sedimenticola sp.
GTCCCACAGGGTATCGCCCTTCTTGACTACATAGGTTTCCGGATGGTTCTGGTTCAGCTCCACCGGCGCGGCGGATAACAGCGTTGTCGACAAGAGTAATGCGCAACACAGGATAAGTTTGTCGAAGGACATCAATTCAGGCTCCTGGTGGGACATATTGTGTCAATAAGTCCCGTTTATCGTAAAATGAACGGATTCCGGGCGGCCGGTGCTGGCGGGAAGCGCAAGCGTAAACCGACATTCCGGCCATGTTAGCGGAATCGTCGGCCACTTTATACCTCAGGCGTGGCGGGTCGACAGCCGGTTTCGCGGTGTCGCGCCGGATTTGCACGGATTTTGTGACCCTTTTCGTCATATTTTTCGGATCAGGCTATAATATGGCTTCCGCCACCCAAACGCGGGAACGCTTGCACGCGCCCTTTTGCCCGCTGCCGCGTTGCTCGTCGTTGTGGGGAAGGCGGCCCCACGGCCTCCCCGGAATCCGATGCTGGGGCGGCCCGAGGCGATATCAGGTCCTCCGCGGCGATTGCCCGATGGCGACGACTTGGACACATTGACGGCAGAGACATGGCAATTCTTAACATTCTTCAGTTTCCCGACCCGAGGTTGCGCAACAAGGCGAAGCCGGTCGAGCGCGTGGACGATGCCATCCGGCAACTGGTCGACGATATGTTCGAGACCATGTACGAGGCGCCCGGCATCGGGCTGGCGGCGGTTCAGGTCAATGTCGCGAAGCGTGTCGTCACCATCGATATCAGCGAGGAGCAGGACGACCCGCGTGTCTTCATCAATCCGGAGATACTCGCGGCCGAGGGCGAGGAGGAAAGCAAGGAAGGCTGTCTGTCGGTGCCGGGTTACTTCGATCTGGTGAAACGCGCGGAAAAGGTTCGCGTGGCCGCGCTGGATCGCGATGGCCAGCCCTTCGAACTGGAGACCGATGGCCTGTTGGCGGTGTGTATCCAGCATGAGATCGACCACCTCGATGGCAAGCTGTTCGTCGACTACCTGTCCGGTCTGAAACGTCAGAAAGTACGCAAGAAGTTGAGCAAGGCCCAGCGCGAGGCTTCGGCCATCTGAAGCCCGCTTGGCGAAGACACCTCTCGATTTTTGCCCGCCGTCCCACGCGGGCAGTTCCCTTTGATAATACTCCCCCTCAAGGATCCTAAAGCCAGAATGAATACTTCTCCCCGTATGCTGTTTGCCGGTACGCCGGAATTCTCTGTCGCGCCGCTGCAAGCCCTGCTGGACGCCGGTTACGATGCCCGCGGCGTATATACCCAACCGGACCGACCGGCGGGTCGCGGGCGCAAGCTGATGCCCAGCCCGGTGAAGCAGCTGGCGGTCGAGCGCGGCATCCCGGTGTATCAACCGACCAACTTCAAGCGCGAGGAGGCGCTGGCGGAACTCGAAGGCCTGCGAGCCGACCTGATGGTCGTCGTCGCCTACGGCTTGCTGCTGCCCGAGCGGGTACTGAACGCGCCGCGTCTGGGGTGCATCAATATCCATGCCTCCCTGCTGCCGCGCTGGCGGGGCGCCGCGCCGATTCAGCGCGCGTTTCAAGCCGGTGACGAGGAGACCGGCATTACCATCATGCGCATGGACAAGGGGCTGGACACCGGCGACATGCTCTATCGCCTGACTTGCCCGATCGCGCCCGACGAGACCGGCGGCAGCCTCCACGACCGGCTCGCGCCGCTGGGCGCGAAGGCGCTGATGGCGGCGCTGCCGGGGATTCTGTCCGGCGAACTCCATGGCGAACCGCAGAACGATGCCGAGGCGATCTACGCGCACAAGCTGTCGAAGGCCGAAAGTGCCATCGATTGGCGGCAGGACGCGGCGGCCATCGAACGCCAGGTGCGCGCTTTCAACCCCTGGCCGGTCGCGCAGACGCGCTGGAACGATGCCAATCCGCGTATCTGGGCGGCGCATGCGCTGGCTGGTCCGGCCACTGGCGAGCCCGGCCAAGTCGTCGGCGCCGATCGTGACGGCATACGCGTCGCCTGTGGCAAGGGCCAGCTGTGCATCACGCGTATCCAGATGCCGGGCAAGAAGGCGATGCCGGTGGCGGATTTCCTCAACGCGCATGCGCTGGACGGCGCGGTCCTTGGGCGCTGAGCTGCGTGCCGTCGCGGCGCGCGGGGTTGCCGGCGTGCTGCGTGGCGCCTCGTTGAGCACGGTGTTGCCGGCGATGTTGCCGCGTGTCGAGCCACGCGACCGCACCCTGTTGCAGGAGATGAGCTATGGCGTGTGCCGCCAGGCGGTGCGCCTGGAATTCTGGCTGGAACGCCTTCTGAGCCGGCCGTTGAAGGCCAAGGAACACGAGGTACATGCGCTGTTGTTGTGCGGTCTCTACCAGCTCGAATACATGCGCGTGCCGGCGCACGCGGCGATCGCCGAAACCGTCGAGGCGGCGCGCCTGCTGAAGCGCGCCTGGGCGGTCGGGCTGGTGAACGGCGTGCTACGCAGTTTTCAGCGCCGGCGGGACGATCTGATGGCCGAGGCGGATGCCATCGACGCGGTGCGCCATGCTTGCCCCGGCTGGTTGTTGAACCGGCTGCGCAAGGCCTGGCCGACTCGGGCCGATGGCGTGCTCGACGCCTGGATGCAACGCCCGCCGTTGACGTTGCGCGTCAATCGCCGCCAGGGCGATGTCGATGCCTACCGGCAACAGCTCGAAGCCGTCGGCCTCGGGGCTGAAAACGTGCCGGGTGTCGCGGATGCGCTGACCTTGTCTCGAGCGGTGCCGGTGGAACGCCTGCCGGGTTTCGACCAGGGGCGGGTGTCGGTGCAGGATGCCGGCGCGCAGCTTGCCGCGCGCCTGCTGGATGTCCGCGCCGGTCAGCGGGTGTTGGATGTCTGCGCCGCGCCGGGCGGCAAGAGCGGGCATCTGCTGGAGATCGCGGATATCGAGCTATGCGCGTTGGACAACGACGCGACGCGCCTGGCGCGGGTCGGCGAGAATCTCGAACGCCTGCGGCTGTCGGCGCGCCTGGAGCTGGCCGACGCCGCTGAACCCGGCGGCGACTGGTATCGAAGCGATTACGAGCGCATTCTGCTCGACGCGCCGTGCTCCGCGACCGGCGTGATCCGACGCCACGCGGATATAAAATTGCTGCGACGGAACAGTGACATCGAAAAGCTGGTCGAACTGCAATACCGCATCCTGACCAATGTCTGGCCGCGCCTGAGCGCCGGCGGCACGCTGCTGTATGCGACCTGTTCCCTGTTGCCCGAAGAGAATGCCGATCAGATGATACGTTTCATTGCCGAACAGCCTGACGCCGAGGCGCTGCCGCTGAAGGTCGACGCGGCCGTGCCGGCCGGTCCTGGCATCCAGATCCTGCCCGGCACGCGGGACATGGATGGCTTCTTCTATGCGCTGCTGCGCAAGAGGCCGGTGGCATGACAGGCCGCGCCCTGCTCGGTCTGCTGCTGTCGGCGCTGCTGTGGCCGCCGTTGCTGTCCGCCTTTCAAGTGGAGAAGGCCAACGCGCGGCTGGAACACGGCCAGTTCGTCATCGACGTGCAGATCGACTACCAGTTCAGCGATGACGTGCTGGAAGCCCTGGCCAACGGGGTACCGCTGACCACCGAGGTGCATATCCAGGTGCGTCGCGACGGCGCGTGGATCTGGGAGGATGACATCGTCGATTTTCGTGTGCGTTCCCAGATCCGCTATCTGCCGGTGTCGGCGCTCTACCAGGTCACCGACCTGGATACCGCCGAGCGGCGTAACTACGTGTCGCGCGATACCGCGATACGCGCGCTCGGGGACTTGCAGGGGCTGCCCGTGGTCGGCGAGGATCAACTGGAGAAAGGCGAGGACTACGAGCTGAAGATCAAGGCCTCGCTGGATATCGAGGCGCTGCCCCTGCCGTTGCGCCCAAAGGCGTATATCTCGTCGGACTGGAATCTTTCCACCGGTTGGACCGTATGGCGCTTGCGGCACTGAAGAAGCGCGTCAAGTCGATCGGCAATGAGGGCCTGCTGGTCGTTCTGTTGATCCTGCTGCTGCTCGCGACCCTGCACCTGATGAGCAGCGCGGTGCAGAACTCCGACAAGCTGGCGAGCATCTACAAGCCGTTGCTGGTGTTGAACGTCGGCGGGCTGGCGGTACTCGTTGGCCTGGTGGGCTACAACCTGTGGCGCACCCTGCGCGGTTTTCGCCGGCGCGCGTCCGGCTCGCGCCTGAC
>JALULB010000110.1 GCA_027041035.1 Sedimenticola sp.
TTGCCGGTGTAGCTGTGCGAGTGCAGGAAGGCGCGCAGGCTGGCGTAGTCGTCGTAGAATGCCTGATAGGTCTGCTCGCTGGTGAGTACCACCGACAGCGGCAGGTAGCCACCGGTAAGGCCCTTCGACAGACACAGGAAATCCGGGCTGATGTCGGCCTGTTCGCAGGCGAACAGCGTGCCGGTGCGGCCGAAGCCGACCGCGATCTCGTCGGCGATCAGGTGGATCTGGTAGCGGTCGCAGGCTTCGCGCAGGCGGCTCAGATAGACCGGGTGGTACATGCGCATGTTGCCAGCGCATTGCACCAGCGGTTCGACGATGACCGCGCTGATCTGGTCGGCGTCGCGGGCGAGGAGCTCGTCCATTCTGTCGAACTGGCGCAGCGAATGGGACTCCCAGCTTTCGCCGGGTTCGCGGTGATAGCAGTCCGGCGACGGCGCGGTGATGACATCCATCAACAGCGGCTGGTAGGTCTCCTTGTACAGCGCGACATCGCCGACCGCGAGCGCGCCAAGGGTTTCGCCGTGGTAGCTGTTCGCCAGCGTGACGAAGCGGTTCTTCCCCTCGCGACCCTGGTTCCGCCAGTAGTGGTAGCTCATCTTCAGCGCCGCCTCGACGGCGGAGGAGCCGTTGTCGACGTAGAACACGCGTTCCAGTCCGGGTGGGGCGAGGCGTGCCAGGCGCTCGGCCAGCTCGACGGCCGGCTCGTGGGTGAAACCGGCGAGCAATACATGCTCCAGTTGTTCCAGTTGCCGCGTGACGGCGGCGTTGATGCGCGGGTTGGCGTGGCCGAACAGGTTCACCCACCAGGAGCTGATGGCGTCGATATAGCGCTTGCCGTCGAAGTCTTCCAGCCACACGCCCCGGCCCGATCTGATCGGGATCAGCGGCAGCCATTCGTGATCCTTCATCTGCGTGCAGGGGTGCCACAGATGGCGCAGATCGCGCTCGGCGATGGAGGCGTTGCTCACGTTTATGCGGGGAGAAGGCCGGCCGACCAGCGGCTCGGCCGGCGAAATGCTTCAGTTGTACAGATAGGCGGGGTTGCCGACGCCCTTTTCGGCCATTGCCTGGGCGTAGCCTGCCTTGCCCTGGAATTCGGCGACGCGGGCGAGCTTGATCGCGGTCTCGAAGTCGCCTTTCTTGGCGGCTTTTTGCGCGTGCTTGAGGATCTTGCCGATGTCGCGCCATTCGCCATCGACGGATTGCGCCATCTTGCGCGCCTCTTGCGCGGCCTTTAGGGCATTCTGGAAGTCTCCCTGCTTGCCGGCAAAGGCCGATCCGCCGAACAACAGCATGGCGGCGAGGGCGGTAACAGTCAGTTTCTTCATACATGATTCCTCTTTTGGGGAGTGGTAGGGCCTGCTGACGCAGTTTCTTGTGTAGGCCGTAGTATAGCCTTCGCCACCCGAACCCCGAAATCATCACACGCATCCTTCCGCCCTTGGCGCGGCGCGAGGGGGTCGGACTTGGCTGCCTTCTCCACAACGACGAGCAACGCGGCGGACGAAAGAGTGCGTGCGAGCGTTCCGGGGTTCGGATGGTAGAGGCTACATCATAGGCAGTCAGGCCGGTACTGGCAAATCCAGGTTCTTCCAGATGGCGATGGTCGGGGCGGCCTGATTCATGGTGTAGAAATGCAGGCCTGGCGCGCCGCCATCGAGCAGGCGCTGGCACAGGGTCGAGACCACGTCGGTGCCGAAATCGCGGATGGCGTCGAGGTCGTCGCCATGGGATTCCAGGCGCTTGCGTATCCAGCGGGGGATCTCGGCGCCGCAGGCGTCGGAGAAGCGTGAAAGCTGCTGGTAGTTGGTGATCGGCATGATGCCGGGGACGATCGGTATATCGATGCCCAGGCGGGTGCAGTCGTCGACGAAGGCGAAATAGGCGTCGGCATTGTAGAAGTACTGCGTGATCGCGCTGTTCGCGCCCGCCGCCGCCTTGATGGTGAAGGCGCGTTCGTCGTCCCTGGCGCTGGCTGCCTGGGGATGAAACTCCGGATAGGCGGCGACCTCGATATGGAAATGCTCGCCACTGTGCTCGCGGATGAAGCTGACCAGTTCGTTGGCGTAGCGAAACTCACCATAATCGCCCATGCCGGAGGGGATGTCGCCGCGCAGGGCGACGAGTCGCGTTACGCCCTGGTCGCGGTAGCGGTTGAGGATCCCGCCGATCTGTTCTCGGCTGGCGCCGATGCAGGAGAGATGCGGCGCGACCTCGATACCCTGGGACACCAGCCAGTCGACGGTGGCGAAGGTCTGTACCTGGGTGGAGCCGCCGGCGCCGTAGGTGACGGAGAAGAACTCGGGTCCGAGTTCCTGGAGCAACGGCACTTGCTGACGTTGCAGTTTCTGCATGCCTTTCTCCGTCTTCGGCGGAAAAAGCTCGAAACTAAAGGTTGGATTCATAGTTATTACCGCCCGGCATGGGGCGTGAACCCCATGCCGGTACGTCCTCAGTAGCGGTAGTGATCGGGCTTGTACGGCCCTTCGATCGGAATGCCGAGGTATTCGGACTGTTCCTCGGTGAGGACGGTGAGTTTCGCGCCGATCTTTTCCAGATGCAGGCGCGCGACCTCTTCGTCGAGCTTCTTCGGCAGGATGTAGACATCGTTGCCGTATTCACCGGGCTTGGTGAACAACTCCATCTGCGCGAGTACCTGGTTGGTGAAGGAGTTGGACATCACAAAGCTCGGGTGACCTGTCGCGCAGCCGAGGTTCACCAGGCGGCCCTCGGCGAGCATGATGATGCGCTTGCCGTCCGGGAAGACGATGTGGTCGACCTGTGGCTTGATGTTCTCCCACTTGTAGCCCTGCACGCCGGCGATATCGATCTCGTTGTCGAAATGGCCGATGTTGCAGACGATGGCCTCGTCCTTCATCGCGGCCATGTGATCGTGGGTGATGATGTCCTTGTTGCCGGTGGTGGTGACGAAGATGTCGCCCACGGAGGCGGCGTCTTCCATGGTCACCACGCGGTAGCCTTCCATCGCGGCTTGCAGTGCGCAGATCGGGTCGATCTCGGTGATCCACACGGTCGCGCCCAGGCCGCGCAGCGACTGCGCGCTGCCCTTGCCGACATCGCCGTAGCCGCAGACGATGGCGATCTTGCCGGCGATCATCACGTCGGTGGCGCGCTTGATGCCGTCGACCAGGGATTCGCGGCAGCCGTACAGGTTGTCGAACTTGGACTTGGTCACCGAGTCGTTGACGTTCATCGCCGGGAACAGCAGCTCGCCGGCCTCGACCATCTGGTACAGGCGATGCACGCCGGTGGTGGTCTCCTCGGTGACGCCGCGGATGTTCTCGGCCATGCGGTGGAAGCGTTGCGGATCCTCGGCCAGGTTGCGTTTCAGCACGCTCAGGATGACGCGCATCTCCTCGCTGTCCTCGTCACTGGGCTCGGGTACGCTGCCAGCGTTTTCGCAGGCCACGCCCTTGTGTACCAGCAGGGTGGCATCGCCGCCGTCGTCGAGGATCATGTTCGGGCCCTTGCCGTCCGGCCAGTTCATGACCTGCTCGGTGCACCACCAGTATTCTTCGAGGGTCTCGCCCTTCCAGGCGTAGACCGGCACGCCGGTCACGGCGATCGCGGCGGCGGCGTGATCCTGGGTGGAGAAGATATTGCACGAGCACCAGCGTACCTCGGCGCCCAGCGCGGTCAGGGTCTCGATCAGCACGGCGGTCTGGATGGTCATGTGCAACGAGCCGGTGATACGCGCGCCGCTCAGCGGCTTGCTTTCGCCATACTTGCGTCGCAGGGCCATCAGGCCCGGCATCTCGGTCTCGGCGATGGAGATTTCCTTGCGGCCCCAATCGGCCAGGGAAAGGTCGGCGACCTTGAAGTCGTCCTTCTGTTCAACAACAGCGTTCATAGTGTGTTTCTCATCAAAAAACGGGGAGCGTCGTTGTACAGAACGGGTTTCCCGAGCCTGGCAGGTGGCAATGCCATCTGTTGCAACGCTCCTCGGGGAACCGGAAGGGGGTCGGGATCAGATGCCGGCGGCGTCTTTCAGTTCGTCGGCCTTGTCGGTCTCCTCCCAGGTAAAGCCCTCGTCCTCACGGCCGAAGTGGCCGTAGGCCGCGGTCTTGCGGTACTTGATCAGGTCTGCGTTGAGCAGGTCCAGCATGCGCAGGATGCCGAAGGGGCGCAGGTCGAAGTG
>JALULB010000111.1 GCA_027041035.1 Sedimenticola sp.
GCAATACACTGTTTCTGCACGAATAATTCTTTCTGGCCTGATCCTTGCTTTTATACCTGTCGAGGGGTGACGCGTCGGTTTTTTAACGCCGCGTCGCCGGACTGTGTGATTGCCTGGGACAAATCATGGCCAGAATCTATATCGGCGGCGCGGGTGGCGCGCCGGCAAATGGGTTTATCCGTTCGCTGCATGAATCATCGCGAAACGACTACCTGATCGGCGCCAGTTGCCTGGCATCGGACTTGATGCTGGCCGAGGTGGCCGAGTGTCATGTCGTGCCGCCGGCGCTGGATGCCGGGTATGCGCCGGCGGTGCTGTCCCTGTTGCGTGACACGCGGGCCGATTTCATTCATGCGCAGAACGATTTCGAGGTGCGCGCGCTGTCGCGGCTGCGCGAGCGGCTCGATGAACTCGGCGTGCGCTACTTCCTGCCGGATGCCCGGGTCATCGAGGACTGCGTCGACAAGCAGCGCAGTTGGGCGATCTGGCAGCGCGCCGGGCTGCGCGTGCCGAACACCATCCTGTTGCACACGCCGGCCGATCTGAAGCGGGCCTTCGCATTGCTGGGCGACAGGCTCTGGCTGCGCGCGACCGAGGGCGGTGGTGGCAGCGGCGCCCTGCCGACCGATGATTTCGAGTTCGCCCGCCTGTGGATCGACCGGCACGACGGCTGGGGCGGCTTTACCGCCTCCGAGCTGTTGTCGCCGGACAGCGTGACCTGGCTGTCGATCTGGCATCGCGGCGAACTGGTGGTGGCGCAGACGCGCAAGCGGCTCAGCTGGAACTTCGCCAATCGCACCCTGTCTGGCGTCACCGGTGTCACCGGGGTCGGCCAGACCTGTTCCGATCCGGTCATCGACAGCACCGCGCTGGAGGCGATCGAGGCGATCGACAAACAGCCGCATGGCATCTACGCGGTGGACATGACCTATGACTTCAGTGGCCAGCCGAACCCGACCGAGATCAACATCGGGCGCTTCTTCACGACGCATTTCTTCTTTACCCGCGCCGGCCTGAACCTGCCACGGATCTATTGCGACATCGCCCTAGACAACCGATTCCCGAGCCTGGAACGCAAGATCAACCCGTTGCCCGACGACCTGCTGTGGATACGCGGCATGGATGTCGAGCCGGTATTGACTACGCTGGAGGATTTCCGCCGGCTACCGGGAGTGCAGTCGAATGCGGCCTGAAGACCTGTGTGGCAAGACCATCCTGGTGACCGGCGCGAACGGCTTCATCGGCCAGGCGGTGGTGCGCCGCCTGATGCAATGCGACGAGACCAGGCTGGTACTGCTGAGCCGTGGCGGCGGCTATCCGGATAGTCCGCGCGTCACGGCGCTGAATGTCGATCTGAACCAACTGACCCCGGCGCATTTCGCCAATCTGGATATCGACGCGGTCGTGCATCTGGCGGCGTTTACGCCCAAGAACGCGGCTCAGGCCGATGATATGGAGGCGGTGTATTCAGCCAATATCAACGGCCTGCGTCGACTGTTCGAAGCGTTGCCGGACAGCCTGCGGCGCTTCGTCTTCATCAGCACGCTGGATGTCTACGCGCCGGATGTCGCGCACTGCCTGTCGGAAAACACGCCAGCCAACCCGGCCACCCTGTACGCCGCTTCCAAGCTGTTCGGCGAAACGCTGACGCAGGTTGTCGCCGGGCAGCGGGGCTGGAGTCACGCGGTCTTGCGCCTGGGGCATATCTATGGCGAAGGCGAGCATGCCTACGCCAAGCTGATCCCGGCGACCATCGACCGCCTGCTGGCCGGAGAGCCGCCGCAAGTGTACGGCCAGGGCAGCGAATTGCGCGATTTCCTGCACGTCGACGACGCCGCCGAGGCGATCCTGCGCGCGGCGGCGCATCCGGACGAAGCGCTGGGACCGCTGAACATCGTCAGCGGCTGCTCGATCAGCATCCGTTCGCTGATCGGCCTGCTGGTCGAACTGAGCGGTTGGCGTGGTGAGATTGAACATATCGACGCGCCGCGATCCGGCCGTTCCTTCAGCTTCAACAACTATGCGATGAAGCAGGCGCTGGGCGAATGGCCGAAGATCGACCTGCGCGCCGGCCTGCTGCGCGAGATCGCGGCCATCAAGGAGCAACGCCATGCAGCCTGAACAACGGCGTGTCGCCACATGCGCCAACTGGTATCTGGATCAGCAACTGGGCTTCGACCATCGCCTGATCGAATACCGTTTTCGCACCATTCAGCCCTGGCTGCCCGGCGGCGAGGGTCTCGAACTCGGCCCGGCCGAGGGCCACATGACCGCGCTGCTGCAACCGGAATTCCTGCAACTGACGGTTGTCGACGGCGCCGCCGAGCTGCTCGAACGCATCCCCGAGGATGCCGCGTTGAACAAGGTCTGCGCCCTGTTCGAGGATTACCAGCCGGATCATGGCTTCGACGCCATCGTGATGGAACACATCCTCGAACATGTCGCCGACCCGGCGGACCTGCTCGCCCGGGTCGCGCGCTGGCTGAATCCCGGCGGTCGATTGTTCCTCGGCGTGCCGAACGGTCATTCCATGCATCGCCTCGCGGCGGTCAAGATGGGCCTGCTGGAACAGCCCTGCCAGTTGAACGAACGCGACCTGCGGGTCGGTCACCGGCGGGTGTATACGCCCGACAGCTTCCGCCGCGAGATCGAGAACACCGGCCTCGCGATCAGGCATTTTGGCGGCGTGTTCCTGAAGCCGCTGAGCAACGCGCAGATCGAACAGCACTGGGACGAGGCGATGATGGAAGGCTTCTACCAGCTCGGCAAGGACATGCCGGAATACGCCGCGGAACTCTACGCGGTATGCGAGGCGGCATGAAACCACTCTGCATTCTCGACCTGGACGGCACCCTGCTGGATTGCAGCCGGCGCCACTACCAATGCTATCTCGACATCGTCACCGAGCTGGATCGGCGCGCCTGGTCCTACCAGGACTACTGGCGCATGAAACGCGAGGCGCGCTCGCTGAGTCGCATCCTCGACAGCACCGACCACGAGCTGCTGAAAACCTACAGCGAACGCTGGCTGGAACTGATCGAAAGCCCGGACATGCTGCGCCTGGACCAGCCATTTCCCGGTGTCGTCGACAAGCTGCGCGAGTGGAAAGGGCGGGGCCTGCTGGTGCTCGCGACCATGCGCCGCCAGCGTAACGCGGTGCGCGAGCAGCTCGCGGAACTGGATATGCTCGGTCTGTTCGACCAACTGATCGTCGTGCATGGCCGGGACAAGGCGGCCTCGGTGCGCGACAAGCTCGCCTTCAACTTCATCAGCCTGACCTGGATAGGCGATACCGAACTCGATCGCCAGGCCGGTCTGGCGATGGGCGCGCGCGTGTGCCTGGTCAGCAACGGTATTCGTGATGCGAAACACCTGCGCATGCTCGGCAGCGACAAGCGCGTCGCGGTGTATCCCGACATGACCGCCATCGACCCCTTCAGCATTCCGTGGGAAGACGGCGAACCGCCGGAGCTGAGCCTGATGCAATGCGGCCTGGCTTGACGCGGAAACCCCGCGCCAAGGCATCCCGACGGACTCCAAGGAGCAAATACCATGTCAGCGAACGAACGCCATTCCGTGGCCGAGGCGCAACCCCCGGCGGAGCCGCCGCGCGTCGACGCCGCGCCGGCGGCGCGCGATGAACTCACCAGCCGCTGTCGCATGGTCCGCCTGCCGATCGTGCATGACCAACGCGGCAACCTGACGGCGGTGGAATCCGGGCGTCACGTGCCCTTCGACATCAAGCGTGTCTACTACCTCTACGACGTGCCCGGCGGCGCCGAGCGCGGCGGGCATGCGCACAAGCAACTGCAACAACTCGTCATCGCGATGTCCGGCAGTTTCGACATCGTGCTGGATGACGGTCACCGACGTACCCGTTACCACATGAACCGCTCCTACCAGGGCCTCTATATCGGCTCGATGGTATGGCGTGAGATCGACAACTTTTCCTCCGGCTCCGTTTGCATGGTGCTGGCTTCGGAGCATTTCGACGAAGATGATTACTACCGCGATTACTACCAGTTTCTCGACGCCGCGCGAAGCGCCGAATGAATCCTCCGAGCGGATCGAACTGCTCGACCTGAAGGCCGCTCACCGCGCGTTGCGCGAGCCACTCGAAAACGCCTGGCGGCGTGTCCAGGAC
>JALULB010000112.1 GCA_027041035.1 Sedimenticola sp.
CACCAGCATGTAGGATAGATAGAGCACCGGCGACTGTCGATACCATTGTGGCAGCCGAGCGAAGAGATAGCCAAGCATCGGCTGAGCGACCAGGCCTGTCAGCAACAACATGCCGACAATCGCCGTTTCACCCTGGAGCCAGGGTACGCTCAGCGCGAACATCAGGCCGCCCAGCGACAACATGAAAAACGGGTTGCCGCCGATGCGGCGCAGCAGGCGCAATACCGGGTTGTTGCTCGGTGGGGTGGTGCTACCGATGGCCAGGCACATGGCGTGTTCTCCAACTTCTCGATCACAGGCCCCGAGCTTAGCGCTACCGGGTCCGGCTGTCAGTGACAAATCGACATTGGCGTTCGCCCGCTGACTCCAGACGCTGGCGTCGGCTATGCGAGCCGAGCGTGTCGTGGCAAGCGTCCCGAGCGTTTCGCCGGGTCGCGGTGCTCTTCACGAAAAAACACCGGAAAAATACGTCTGTCAAGTCTTGACAGTCGCTGATATGCACATCCCGCCGTGGCTCCGGCACAGTCGCCCAGGTCGATGGACGAAAAACTGGTGTAACGAATAAAATCGTTATAAATCAATTGGATATTGTCCTGTATCGAAAATGGACAATTTGATCGGAGGCAAGCAATGATGCGGCTTGCGAGGCCGTTTCCGCATTCTGCCCACAGAGTTATCCACAGAAAATGTGAGTAGCGGCTAAGTGCTTGAAAGTGTGCCGTGGTGGATGGATTTTCGCTCAGTTCGGAGCGATGGCGGGCGCGGGAAATGCCCTTGGCGGCAAGAAACAGTCTTCTACCGCGTGGATTTCAATCCTGTTTGCCCGGCCGTCCCTCGGTGCTGTTTACACAGCCTATTCAGCTGGCGTGTCGACGCGTTTCCAGTGGGGCGTCGATGTCGTCGAAGCGATAACCGAGTTCGGAATAGAGGGGCAGAGCGTGGAAGACCTCCGACAATTCTTGTTGTTGTGCGAGGCTGAGTCCGTCTTTCCATTTGTTCAGACAGGTCTCCTTCGGCGTGTCAGCGGTTTTCTCATCCTTTATCCAGATACCTCCATCGGCTGCAATCTGTTCCGTCGAGAGGTGGGATCCGCCATGCGTGTCTAGCATCGATTCGGACCATTCGAGGCCAAGAAACATACAGATGTCGCGAGTCGCCTGATGCGGTTTCAGCAGCAAGGCCTCGTACTTCAACGTATGGACACGTCCGGGTGATTTATGCGAGGCCTCCACACCGGCCTTTACATGCTGAAGGATGGTGTGGATGACCTGCCCGGGATTCGCGATCATCGTCGGTGGCTCCATCCCTTTTTGACGATAGCGGTCGGCGACAGCCAGCATCGAAAGGGCGACCGCGCGAGGATCCCTGACCAAATGGATAAAACGTGCCCGAGGCAGGATGTCCAATAGTGGGTCGAACACCAACACGTTCATCGGTGTTTTCTCGCTGAGCCACTGTTTACCATTTCGTGTGGCGGCGGGAAGCAGCAGTTCCTCGATCAGTTGGGCGATACCTCGATCAATATGTGTTTTGTCACAGAAGCTGTCGATTCGGCCGTTGTCGTGTGAGGCGAGCAACTGATTTCTGAGATTCGTGATCGTCGGAATCAGGTCGAACTCCGGGCCGCCGAAGATGGCCGGGTGACGGTTCAGCATGCTTTGCAGCATCGTAGTGCCGGAGCGTGGCGAGCCTCCGACGAAAATCAGGTGTTCTCCCAAGTGGTCATTCTTCATTGCGTAATCCGCCCATAGGTTGCCAGGGGTCTCTGGTGTAAGTGGTGAACTCATTCCTGCCGTTCAGACACATTTGCTGCCGGCCCGAAGACTCCGGTATCAGTTGAAATGAATTCAATTCTTGCCAATCCATTCAAGTATCCCTTGATCGATCGGCGGAGAGAGAGGTTTCTGAAGTTTATCTGGCTTGTGGTGATGGACATCGATGATCCAGGCGCGAATCCCGAGCATTCCCGCTGGGCGTGGGGCGCGCCGATAGCGGGTGGCTCAGTGTATTTCACACGGCGGGGGAGGGCAGTCTTCCCTCGTGGAGAAAGATCTCGCGCGGAAACGCCAGGTAACCCGCCGCGCCGGAGAAACCCGCCCCGTCCGGTGTGGTTTCGCATTGCCACGCCTGTTGAAACAATGGCGCGCGGGCGGCGAGCGCCTCGGGCTGAAACAGCGCGATGTTCTCGCCTTGTCGCGGATCGCGGGCCGAACAGTAGCTGAAGGCGAGGACGCCTCGTTCCCGCAACGCGCTACCCAGTTGCTGGGTGGTGCTGTAGTCCGCTGGGTGTCGCAGCCGTTTGCGATGCCGGTCGCAGGGTGGGTGGTTCAGGCGCGCGCCGTGCCGGGTCGCGTAGCTTGCGCCGAACAGGGTGTGTTGGGTGATCAGGCGTCCGCTGGTCGGCGGGGTCAGCATGCCGTCGAGAAACAGCAGGCGGTAGTAGGCGGATTCGGCAAGCACGGTGGGTGTTTCGCTGGCGCCGTACAGCAGGCTGGGTTCGTGTCGTCGGCCGAAGCGCGAACCGTGGCGCAAGGGCGGATAGCGGAATGGCGTGGAGAGCAGGTAGTGTGGCCCGTCGCCGTGGATGCGGTCGGCGGGCGCCGGTGGCTTGCTCGTCTCCAGCATCCTCTCCAGCAGGTATTGCTCCCACAGGTTGTCGACCAGATCGGTGGTGGCGATCTGCTCCTGGCTTTCGACCAGTCGCAGCAAAGTGCCTTCCAGCACGGTATCGGTGTCGGGCAGGCAGTCGTCGAGCCACGCCGTCAAATGCGGCCCCGCATCGCGTCCAGGTATTCCAGCACCCGGATCAGACCCTGTAGCTGTTTGATCTGTTCGGCCGGCACGCCGGCGGTGTGGCGGTTCTCGGTGTGCAGCCAGTGGCGCATGTCCTCGGCGTTACCGCCCATCAACGCGTACAGGGCGCGGTAGACGCGGATCAGCAGCAGGGCCAGTTCGCCGGATTTGCTTTCCGGGTTGAGCTTGCGCCGCAACGAGGTGCGATCCTTGCCGATGACCTCGCCGATATGCGCCTGCGACAGGCCCATCGCGCGGCCCGCGTTGAGCAGTGCCTTTGTCAGAACCGCGCCCGAATCCACCTCCGGGACATAGGCTGGAGCATGTTCCGCCGTGCCATGAAATACCGTGTTCATTGTCTTCTCGCATGGAGTATATGCAACAGTGTTGTACATTAATGAGGTGTATGCAAGTTTTTTTGTGGGTTCGATGTGTGGAATCAGCGCAATAGCAGCGCCGCGGCGACGCGCCTGTCTTCCGCGGCGAGGATATTGTAGGTACGGCACGCGGCGGCGGTATCCATGATCTCGATGCCGATACGCCGGCTCATCAGGTTCGCGTAGCAGGCCGCCGAGGGAAAGACCTGGCGCGCTCCAGTGCCCAGCAGCAGGATATCCGGCGCCAGCTCGAGAATCGCCTCGAAATGCGTGTCTTGCAGGGAAGCCACGTCCTCCGCCGGCCAGTCTTCCAGCAGCTTCTCCGGGGTCAGTATCAGATTATGCGTGAAGATGCGCTCGTTGATGCGTATCTCGCCGGGTTCGAAGGCCTGGATGTTGAAGCCGTCCGCGCTGTCCGCCAGTGAAAAGTTCATCGCCTGTCGCCTCGAATTCGTTGTATCAGTGTAACTACCCGCCCAGGGTGCCCCGACGCCATACAGTCACCACTATTGGCTGTTTCTTCCGGAAAACGCCGTCAATACATCCCTGTAGGCTCGACGGCGGCACTGCGGCTGCGCATTCCATGCTTTGCCTCAGCGTCCGGCTTCCACTCTCCCTGGTGGAGCGTTCGTCCCTCATGAAAGTCCACCGGACTTTCATGAGGGACTCACCCCTGCCGCCAACGTTTCCTCCAGAAACAGCCAATAGCGGTGACGAACCCTACAGTGCGCGAGTAGTTACGTATCAGTTATAGCCTGGAATGGCTGGCGGAGGCTATCGTATCAATATGCCGCGCGATCATGGCAAATTCATGAAAATTCCAGGATAGCCCTCGTCACGCGCATGCGGGGCGTCCCCGGCGAAGGGGTTCAGCCCGGCTCGATCTCCTTCAGATGCCGGCTGACCGCCAGCCAGGCGCCAAGCAGCCCGAGCAGTCCGCTGATGCAGAGCAGCACGCCGAACTCCGC
>JALULB010000113.1 GCA_027041035.1 Sedimenticola sp.
GAGCACCACCTTGACATGGTGGGGGTCGGTAGTTCGAGTCTACTCGCGCCTACCAGACAAAAAAGCCCGGTATCATACCGGGCTTTTTATTGCCCGCGATTCAGCCGATATGACGACGCTGCTGCCTGTTGATTCTCCCTCTCGCCTGACACGGCTGTGTGATCTGGCCGACATCATCTGGAACGAGTATTTTCCGCCGATTATCGGCCAGGCGCAGGTCGATTACATGCTGGCGAAGTTCCAGAGCCGGGGTGCGATCGAAGCGCAGATTGCCACGGGTTACCGCTATTTTCTGATCCAGTCAGACGACGAAAGCCTGGGCTATACGGCTTTTCGCGATGATTTCGAGGATGCCAGCCGGTTCCTCGCCAAGCTCTACATCCGCGCGGACAAGCGAGGGCAGGGTATCGCCCGCCACGTGCTGGACGAGATGCTCGTCCAGGCGCGCGCGGAAGGATTGAAAAAGCTCTGGCTGACGGTCAACCGCTACAATCGGCTTGCCATCGAAGTGTATCGGGCGTTGGGTCTGCGGATTACCGGCGAGCTCGTCACGGATATCGGCGCTGGATTCGTCATGGACGATTACCGCATGGAGATCGCCACCCGCGGCTAAAACACGAACTGGCGCGATATCAACAAACCGACGGCGATAGTCATTACGCTGACAACAAACAGGAAGAGCGCGCCACTGCGCACGTTTCGCCATCTACCCAGCGCGACGGCGAAAATGCCCTTCAACAGATCGTTGCTGCCGGCCGCGATGATGATGGCTCCAACCAGTTGATGGTCCGCGATATCCGCATATTTGCCGTTTAGAATGGATAGCACGAAAGGATCGATATCGGCAAAGCCCACCAGAAACGACAGCACTTCCAGTCCACTGTTGCCAAAATGCTGGATGACTTGTTGTGTCACGATGAGCATCGCGACGAACAGCAACGCAAACAGCGTGGCGATACCCAGTTCCAACGGATTCGTTTTTGCCTGATTGTCGGATCGATCATCCGCCGTATGGCGCCTGCTGGCCAAGGCCATGATCGCGGCGAGAGCAATGCAGCCGATGCCGAATGCCAGCAGCGGCCACAATGCGATATCGAGCAATGCATGGTTCAGAAAAGCGATCAACAGTATCAACCTGAGATACATCACCCCGGTGGCGGATACGATACCGGCATTAAGGCTGATGTCCGGTTGGCCGAGTTGGCTGGACCGCCGCGCCAGCACCACCGTGGTCGCGGTACTCGAATACAAGCCGCCGATCAGTCCGGTGAGCAGATACCCACTGCGCGTGACGATATAGCTCTTCAACAGATAGCCGAGATAGGAGATGCTGGAGATCACCACGATCGCAACCCAGATCTTGAACGGCGTGGCGGGGATATGCGGTGATATCGGCTCGTCCGGCAGCAAGGGCAGAATGACACCCGCGAGCACGAGGAATTTCGCCAGGGTCAGAATCTCGCCCGGGTTGATGTGTTCGATAATGGAATGAGCGAACGGACGTGCGCTCAGCGTGAACACCACGGCGACGAACTGCAACACCACAAACCAGGGTGGCATCATGATCGCACCAGGCCCATAGGTATAGACGATCAGGGCAATCAGCGGCTGAAGCAGCCCCGAGCGGCCATTCTGTAACTTGTGGGCGTAGTAGGTACCCAATAGCACGATCAACGAAACCATGCCCACCATATAGAGATACAGGCTGGCATCCAGCTCGATCAGAATCACGCCGAGTAAGGCGATGAAGGTATAGGTTCGACTGGTACCGATCTTGACCAGTGGCGAGTCGTCCAGGTTGCGACCCCGCTGGTTGAGGTATTCACGAATCTCCAGCCCGGTGAGAAACCCAAAGATGCCCACCAACAGGAAAGGAAACCAGACGCTCTCCATCAGGTGGGGAAATAATACACCCAGATTCATTGCCAGGAGTCCGCGCGTAACAGCGGATTTTGGTGATAGAAGCGCACGAACTGCTCGTAGACATCCGGCTCGTGTTGTTTCAGCTTGGCCGGATCGGTGAAAAACGATTCGCTGAGCACGGCGAAAAACTCCGCCGGATTGGTTGCCGCGTAGGCATTGATCCAAGGGCGCCGGTGATGTTCCAGTTGGTGCTCTAGCGTGTCGTAGGCCCTCGTCAACGCCCGTGTCCACTCCTCGATCGGCATGTTCGGGTGCAGTGGCGGCATGCCATTCGCCCGGCCATTCAGCATATCCAGTTTGTGGGCGAATTCGTGAATCACCACATTGTGGCCAGGGCGGATGCGGTAGCTGTCATGGCGCACATCGTTCCAGGACAGGATGACGGGTCCGTTCGACCAGGCCTCGCCACTCAAGACGTCGTGGCGCAGCTCGACGATACCGCTGGCATCGGGCAGATCATGCATGACGATGAAGGATTCGGGGTAGACGATAATCTCGGTCCAGCCGTCGTAGTAATCGATATCCAACTCCAGAATGGGCAGACAGGCCTGGATGGCGATCGTCAATTGCCGTTTCAGATCGAGCGATACACCCTTTACCGGAGAGAAGGATTTCCTCCGCATGAACAAGGTTGTCAGCACGCGTAAACGCACCTTCTCCGCCGTGGTCAGGCCGCGCAAAAGCGGAAGGCGGGCACTGGCCTCGCGCCAAGCCGTATCAGGCAGCGGATACTTTTTCAGAATGCGCGCGCGACGCCAGTTTTGAAACCAAGCCATCACTGTTCAGGGATTACCCGTGGAGATGCCAACCCGGCAATTTCATGCATTCACGCGTTGAGGGCGCGCGTAATGCATGAAATTTCCAGGCTAAAATGCCAGTCTACCCGATTTCCTCCGCCACATCGTCATCCTTCGCATCCTGGGGTTCGGAAACAGAACCGCTCTCCGGCTTGCGCGGTTGAATCAACGCATAGAGCGTCCATCCCGATTCCGGGGAAAAATCCGATTCCGCCGTGAAAACGCGCAACTTGCCTTTCGGCGTGATCGCAAACAAGGGCGTGCTGCGCTTGAAGTACTCCCTATAGTACTCATCGACGCCAAAACTCTCCGTCAGTCGGGTAGCACGAATCCTCGCGCCCTGTTCCAGCATGCCGTTCAGTTTCGAGTAGGAGGCTTCATCATCGAACAAGGGCTTGCCATGGGCGGTATCGACTCCCTCCCCGTCGCTACGCAGCAGATAGATATTGGCGCGGCCGAATTCACGCTGGAAATGGATTGCCGCGAGTATATTCATCTCGCTGCTGGGGGAAAGGGCGAACAACTTGCCCAGACCGATCAGGTCCAGGCGACGATCGGCCTGCTCCGAGACCGGGTTGCCATAATAGGTCTGCAATCCCTGCATCATCGCTGCACGGATATTCGACCAATCGGGATCGACGAGCAGCACACGGTATTCCAACTGCTGGAGTTCGACCCCAATAGCACGCGCCAGCGGGTTCGCGCCGACAATCAGAATGCCCCTGGGCTCCGGCTCCGCGACACCGAGCAATCTCGCGAGCGGTTTCGCGCTGGCGCTTTGAATCACCACCGTGCCGATTATGATCATGAACGTCAATGGAACCAGCAGGGGCGCCTGTTCGAAACCGGCCTCGGCGAGACGAATCGCGAATAACGCGGCGATCGCGGCGGCAACGATGCCACGTGGCGCGATCCAACCCAGCAAGGCGCGTTCCCGCCAATTCAGCGAGGAACCGAAAGTCGACACCAGCACCTTGACCGGACGGGCGACAAACTGCACCACCAGCAGTATGCCGAGCGCTCCCCAACCGAGCGCCTCCATCTGACCGAAATCGATACGTGCCGCCAGGATGATAAACAGCGCCGAGATCAGCAGCAGGCTGAGACTCTCCTTGAAATCCAGAATATCCTCGATAGGGACATCCCGCATATTCGCCAGCCATAGCCCCATCAAGGTGACACCGAGCAGACCAGACTCGTCCTGAAGCCAGTTCGACAGGGAAAAAACCGCGAAAACAGTGGTCAACGTGACAACATTCCGCAGATAATCCGGTACCCAATGACGCCGCAACACCACGCCAAGCAATTGGCCGGCCAGCACGCCCAGGGCAGCGCCAACCGCGATGATCAACGCGAAAGCCTTCAAGGAATGCTCCAGCGCCACACCGAGACTTTGCGAAATGATGAATTCAAAAACC
>JALULB010000114.1 GCA_027041035.1 Sedimenticola sp.
TGTCCTCCTCAATTATGGCTCTGTGTCGGGAGATGGTACCCATCCTCAACATAACCCACGTGGTTGAGGTTGGGCAGGTCAAAACATTATGTCTAGCCTTCGCGACGTCCCGACGGGTTTGGCTGACGGGGGCTATCCACGTACAATCCGCTGATATCGATACTGATCAGGAATAGCCGGATGCCCGACGCACTGTTTGAATCCTCGTTGAGCGGCCTGTCGCTGAGAACCCGCGGCAAGGTGCGGGACATCTACGATGTCGACGACGACCACATGCTGATCGTCACCACCGACCGCCTGTCGGCCTTCGACGTGGTGCTGCCACAGCCCATCCCCGGCAAGGGCGAGGTGCTGACCCGGGTGGCGAACTTCTGGTTCGAGCGCACCCGGAAACTGCTGCCGAATCATCTTGCCGGCATTCCGCTGGAACAGGTCGTCGGCGACGCCGCCGAGCGCGACCGATTGGGCGACCGCGCGATCGTCGTGAAACGCTTGCAGCCGTTGCCGGTGGAAGCCATCGTGCGCGGCTACCTGATCGGCTCCGGCTGGAAGGACTACCAGAGAACCGGTGGCGTATGCGGCATCGCGTTGCCACCGGGACTGCGGCTGGCCGACAAGCTGCCGGAAGCCATCTATACCCCGTCGACGAAAGCGGCCATCGGCGAGCATGACGAAAACATCGATTTCGCCGCGACCGAGAAACGCCTCGGCGCCGAACTCGCCGCGCGGGTGCGCGACCTGAGCCTGCAAATCTACACCGAGGCGGCGGCTTATGCGTTGGAACGCGGCATCATCATCGCCGATACCAAGTTCGAGTTCGGCCTGGACGACGCGGGCGTGCTGCATCTGATCGACGAGGTATTGACGCCGGATTCGTCACGCTTCTGGCCGGCCGACCAATACCAGCCCGGCGTCAGCCCACCGAGTTTCGACAAGCAGTTCGTGCGTGACTACCTGGAAACCCTGGACTGGGACAAGACCCCACCGGGGCCCGAACTGCCGGAGGAGATCATCACCCGCACCGCCGAGAAGTACGCCGAGGCGGAACGTCTGCTGACGCGGTGAGAATCACCCTGTACACCCGCGCGAATTGCAGCCATTGCCGTCAGTTGAAGCAATGGCTGAAGGCGCGCGGTCAGGCCTTCGCCGAGTTCGATGTTCAAAAGTCCCGCCGCGCGGCGAAGGCATTTGCCCAGTTGGGCGGACGCGGCGTGCCGCTGGTGGTGATCGGCGACGAGGTTATTCACGGCTTCGACCAGACACGCTTGCGCCGACTCCTGAAGGCTTCTTCCACGGGCAACCCGGCCCGCCACGGGACGCGCCGAACATGAAAAAGCCGGCGCTCGGCCTGCTGCTGTTATCCCTTTCGCCAGCCGGCGAGGCCGCTTCGCTGGACCTGACCACGCACTGGGTCGGCTATCTGAGCCTGACGATCTTCTTCATCGCGATGCTCGTCGTGGTGGTGGAGGAGTTCACCCAGTTGCGCAAGTCCAAGCCGGTGCTGCTCGCCGCCGGCCTGATGTGGGGTCTGGTCGCCTGGGCCTATGGCCAACACGACCTGAACCACGAGGCGGAGGCGGCCTTCCGCGCAAGCCTGCTCGCCTATTTCGAGATCCTGATGTTCATGCTGGTGGCGATCGCCTATGTCAACTCGCTACGCCAGCGTGGCCTGTTCCAATGGCTGGAATACAAGATCGGCAACCGCGGCGTCAGCTACCGCCGCGTGTACTGGTCGCTCGGCCTGCTGTGTTTCGTCGTCTCGCCACTTGCGGACAACCTGGCGGCGGCGCTGTTCTTCGGCGCGCTGCTGCTCGCCATCGTGCGCAAGTCGCCAAAAACGGTGGCGCTGGGCTGCGTGCATATCGTCATCGCGGCGAACGCCGGTGGCGTGTTCAGCGCCTTCGGCGACATCACCACGCTGATGGTCTGGCGCGAACACCTGGTCACCCCGCAGGGGCCGGTGGACCTGCTCGCGCTCAGCCGCCTGTTTCTGCCCGCGCTGGTCAGCTATCTGATCCCCGCCTGGTGGATCAGCCGCGCCCTGCCCGACGGGAATGTGCGCATGCCCTCAGAACCCGCGCAATGCAGAAAAGGCACCTGGGTCATTCTCTTTCTGTTTGTCGTCACCGTGGCTCTCGCCGTCGCCACCCGCCAGCTTCTGCATCTGCCCGCCGTGCTCGGCATGGTCACCGGCATGGGCTTTCTGATGCTGTATGGCTATTTCCTGCGCATGCGGGAATCGCGCCGGCCGATCACGCGCTCGCCGTTCAACGTGTATCACGCCATCGCCGGCGCGGAATGGAACTCCCTGCTGTTTCTGTATGGTGTCATCGCCTGTACCGGCGCGCTGGCCTTCGTCGGCTATCTGCCCAAGTTCGGCCAGCTGATCTACCAGTCACCGGCGGGCGATACCCTGGCGAACCTCGGTGTCGGCGGGCTCTCGGCGATACTCGACAATATCCCTGTGCAGGCGCTGGTGATCGCGATGCGACCCGAGATGTCGATGGGCCAATGGCTGCTGGCGATCTTCTCCACCGGAATCGGCGGCAGCCTGCTGTCCATAGGCTCGGCGGCCGGCGTCGGGATGATGGGCCTGACGGCCGAGCGCTATACCTTCTTCCGTCATCTGCGTTGGACGCCGGTCATCCTGCTCGGCTACCTCGCCGGCGTCGGCGTGCATTTAGTGATCAATAGCGCGCTTTTCTGAACCGGATTTCAATTGTGGTATAGTTGCCGGGATGCGCCGCGAGGCAATCGCAAAGCAGGCCCGTGTTTTGCCATTGGTTCGATTTATCGGACGCGTAACTATTCAGCATAGTCGTCTAAAGCATGGGTAACTGCTCAGATCACCGCTGAAATGTGTCAGATCAAGGCAAAAAATGTGATCGTTACAGGGATGTAACTTATTAGGGCAATGCAGGAGCAATTGCCGGTTTACAAGTGTAAATGACCATTTTTGAACGTAGAGCTGGCGCATTTCAGCGGTTAGCTGAGTAGTTACTCGGACGCAATCCATAGAAATCCGGAGGGTCTCATGTCCAAGAAACATCCTGTTGTCGCCGTCACCGGTTCGTCCGGCGCGGGCACCACCACGGTAAAACGTGCTTTCGAACATATCTTTCTGCGTGACGGTATCAATTCCGCCGTCATCGAAGGCGACAGCTTTCACCGCTACGACCGCGCGCAGATGCGCGAGGAGATGGCCAAGGCCGCGGAAGAAGGTCGTAACCTGAGCCATTTTGGTCCCGAGGCCAACCGCTTCGACCGCCTTGAGGAGCTGTTCAAGACCTACGGCGAAACTGGCGGCGGACAGAAACGCTACTATCTGCACAGCGCCGAGGAAGCCGAGTTTCACAACAAGCGCCTCGACATCAGCAAGAAGCCCGGTGAATTCACGCCATGGGAAGACATCGAGGAAGGCACCGACCTGCTGTTCTACGAGGGCCTGCATGGCCTGGTCGTCACCGATGACGCGGATGTCGCCGCGCATGTCGATCTGGGTGTCGGCGTGGTGCCCAACGTCAACCTGGAGTGGATCCAGAAGATCCACCGCGACAACGCCGAGCGCGGTTATTCCGCCGCCGCGACCGTGGATACCATCCTGCGCCGCATGCCGGATTACATCAATCACATCACGCCGCAGTTCTCGCGCACCGACATCAACTTTCAGCGCGTCGCCACGGTGGATACCTCCAACCCGTTCATCGCCCGCGATATCCCGACCCCCGATGAAAGCTTCGTCGTGATCCGCTTCAAGAATCCGGACAAGTTCAACGTCAACTTCCCGAATCTGTTGGCGATGCTCGACGGCTCCTTCATGTCGCGGCGCAACACCATCGTCGTCCCCGGCGGCAAGATGGGCTTCGCGATGGAGATTATCCTCGGTCCGATCATCCATCAGATGATGGAATCCCGCTCGGCATAAGCCGTCGCACCGGCTGGCGGCGATCGTTCGCCAGCCGACGCATCCCAATCCATGTTCCGACACGTGCATACCACCGCGGGCCACTGGCGAGAGGCCGCCCGCGTCGCGGTCACCGCGCTGGGTTCGCTACCGGCCCCGGATGTGCTGGCCTTTCTGTATGTCAGCGACCGCTTCGCCACCGAGATGGACGACCTGCTGGACT
>JALULB010000115.1 GCA_027041035.1 Sedimenticola sp.
GGTCAGATCGATCGTCCCCCGACCCTTCACGCGCAGGAACGGCGACTTCGCCGAGAAGTCGTTGTTGCGCGCCACGCCGTTGGTGATCTTCAGGCTGCCCTTCAGCTCGGCGAAGTCGGTTTTCTGGGGTCCACTCGATTTCACCGACTTGCCCTTCAGCGCCGCCATCGCCTGACGGATGATGCCGGCCAGATCGTAGCCCTGCACGGCGCCGTCGGTAAAGCTGAAGCCCACGCGGCCATTCAGATTTCGGCGCATCACCTTGTCGTCCAGACCACGGGTCTTCAGCTTGGCCGACAGGTTCGCGGTGCCGGTAATCAGCGGATCGTCACCGGTCATGTCCTTCAGCAACGGGCCGATCCTGACTCCGGCGAGCCGCTTGTCGACCAAGAAACGCGGCTGCTTGCCCCGCGCATCCATGCTCGCGGTAATCTTCACGCTGCCGTTATAGAGCTTCGCCGCAAGCGGCTTGATCTGGATGACGCCCTTCTTTGCATTCAGGCCGAGCACCGCGTTACGCAGCTTCAGACCATTCAACTTCAGGCTGGCAATCTTCAGGCTGCCGTCGACATCCAGGCCCCGCAGCATCTTCAGCGGCAGCTCGGGCGGTTTTGGGTCGCCGGCGGACGCCTGCTTCTTGCCGCCCGCCCCTGCCGTCGGCGGCAGGTAACGATCGGCATCGAGTGTGTCGATATTCAACTCAAAACGCACCGGCGGATGCTCGCCGCCGCCAACCGAGGCACTACCGGCCAGGGTGCTGTCATCCAGGCGCGCTTGCAGATCGGAGAGACGCGTCAGCGCCGAGGTCTTGTCCAGCTTCAGGCTCAGCCCGAAGCGGGTCAACGCCTTGGCATCACGTGTTTCCAGCGCGATACCCAACTCGCCCAGGAGTTTTTTCAGATTGAACGGTGCCAGTTCGAAATGCCCGTTGATCTGCTGTTTGCCCGACAGATCACTGCCGCTGATCGCGCCGCTCAGATTCAGGTCATCGCGTTTCAACACCAGGTTTTTCACGCTGAAGCTGTCCCGGGACTGGTCGAAAACCAGTGCCGCGCGCAACTCGGCATCGACGCCTTTCGACGGCATGCCCTCGCCTTTCGCCTGGACGCGCGCACGCAGATCGGGCAGTGCAAAGCGTTGCAGGGATTTCGCGAGTTTCAGTGTCGCGTCGGCATCCAATGTCACGTCGATCACCGGCTGGGTGGTCTTCGCCACGACAACCATCTCGACGGGGATATCGCCGCCCGGCACGATCTCTCCGGTGCGCAAGCGCTGTAGATCCAGTTGCTGGCTGGCGCCGCTTCGCCGGTCGGCATAGTTCACGACCACGTTGCTGATATCCAGGCCACCGATGCTTATCGACTCGATCGCCGGAGTCCCGCCGTCGGCGCTCTCGGCCTCGCGCGCTTCCCCGGCGCCCTTGCCCGCCAGATCGTCCCAGTTGTTACGCCCGGATTTATCCGTTGCCAGGTTCACTGTCAGGCCGTCGACCGTCACCGTGTCGACCTCCACCTTCCGGCTCAACAACGGCAGCAACTTCACCGAAACCCGCGCGTCACCGACGCGGGCGAAAGGCTGGTCGCCGAAACCGGGCGCGTTCGCCAACGTCACGCCGCCAAGCTCGACGCCCAGGCGGGGAAACAGCGTCAGACCGATGTCCTTGTCGATACTCAGCTCGCGCCCGGTCTTCTCCTTCACCAGCTCGACGATCTGGCCCTTGTAATCATTCGGATTGAATACGTTTGCGACGATCAGACCGGCGATCACCAGAATGCCAACCAGTGCCAGCACGGTTATCAACAGCCACTTTATAATCTTGCCCATACCTTCACCTCTTCGTATATCAGGTTAAACTAGACCCAATACAGTAGCGGCGCAACCGCGGAAGCGGCCATGCGCGCCACAAAGCGCGTGTTTCAGGGTTTTCTCGGGTATCGCCTCCGTCACCCGAATGTCGGATTCAGGTGTGCCATTGCTTTCTTGGCAAGGCGCGAGGAGGAACCAGTCTGAAGTCGTCGCGTATCCGCGATTACGCGCAACTGAAGAAAATGCTCGTGGAATCAAGAGGCAAGCAAGGATGCCTGCAATGCGTGAATTTTCAGGATAAAAGGCAAAAAAGAAGGCGGCGACCTGGGGAAGTCTGCCGCCTTTACCTGATACTAGAAAGTCTAGTCAGGACAATGATCTCGCTAGTTAGCACAACAGTAAAAACTGCTGTGTGTGAAACCATACACAGAATGAACGTGAATGGGGACTCACCCAGGTTAAAATTAACAATTCTTCACAGAATGTCACTCGATATGGAAGAAACAGCCGCTTATCACGATGTTCCGCCCGCGCTGAGAGAGAAATTCCGCGCTTCGCTACCGGAACGCCTGGACATCATCCAGACCGCCTGGAAAGCGATTTCCGAAGGCACGCCATCGGAGTTCGCCACCCTGCGCCTGCATGTGCATCGCCTCGCCGGCGCCACCGGCACCTATGGTTACGCGCAACTGCACGCCACCAGTTGCCGACTGGAAGCCGCCATCGACGCCGGGCAATCGCTGGACGCCATGGAACCGCTGTATCTGGAACTGCGCATCGCGATCGAGTCGCTGTAGCCGCGAGACCAAGACCTGAATCAGTCCTGCTCCAGCAGCCAGCAGGCCGCCGTGTGACTCGCCGAGATCCGGCTGATATCGGGATAGCGTTCGCGGCACACCGGCATCGCATACGCGCAGCGTGGATGGAAATGGCAACCCGTTGGCGGATTCGCCGGTGACGGCATGTCGCCCTCCAGGCGAATCACCTCGCGCCGCTGGTCGCTGTCGATCACCGGCACGGCGGACAGCAGCGCGAGGGTGTATGGATGCTTCGGCTGGTCCAGCACCTCGTCGACCCGACCCTGCTCCACAATGCGACCCAGGTACATCACCGCGACCTCGTGCGCGATGAAGCTGACCACCGAGATGTCGTGGGTGATGAACAGGTAGGAGAGCTTCAGGCGCTGTTGCAGTTCCGTGAACAGGTTCAGGATCTGCGCCTGCACCGATACATCCAGCGCGCTGGTCGGCTCGTCGCAGACGATCAGCTTCGGCTCCACCGCCAACGCGCGCGCGACACAGATACGCTGTCGCTGGCCGCCGGAGAACTCATGCGGATAGCGCCGCGCGCTGTCGGCCGGCAGCCCGACCTGCTCCAACAGTTCGGCGACACGCCGCTGGCGCGCCTCGCGGTTGCCGCCAAGCCCTTGCGCGCGCAGCCCCTCGGCGACGATCTCGCCGACCGGCATGCGCGGGTTCATCGACGCCGCCGGATCCTGGAAGATGATCTGCATGTCCGCGCGACGCTTGCGCAGCGCGCCGGCGGACAATCCTGCCAGATCGTCGCCATCGAACAGCACCCGTCCGGCGGTCGGCTGGATCAGGCGCAGAATGCCCTTGCCGACGGTGGTCTTGCCGCAGCCGGATTCGCCGACCAGCGCCAGCGTATGGCTGCTGTCCAGGCGCAGTGAAACCCCGTCGACGGCCTTCACGTAGCCCTTGACGCGCCGCAGCACGCCTTTATGGATGGGGAAATGCACCTTCAGGTCGTCCACGTCGAGCAACGCCTGGCCCGGCATCCATTGCCGGGTGGTTCGTTCGCCATCGGACGCCGGCTCCAGCGGCCCGCCGCGCGGATGGATACACCGCACGCTGTGTCCGTCCTCCAGATCCCGCCACGCCGGTTCGCCGACGCGGCAGTCGTCCTGGAAGAAATCGCAGCGATCGGCGAAACGGCAACCGCTGAAGTCGCTGTCCAGCGGCGGCACCATGCCGGGGATGATCTCCAGTTCGCGACCACGCTTGCCGAAGGTCGGCAGGGACGAGAACAGCTTGCGCCCATAGGGATGCGCCGGCCGACTGAAGAAGGTCTCGGCATCACAGACCTCGACCAACTGGCCGGCATACATCACCGCGACGCGATCGGCGGTCTCGGCGACCACACCGAGGTCGTGACTGATCAACAACACCGCCATGCCGGTCCGCTGGCGCAAGTCCTTCAGCAAGCTCAGCACCTGCGCCTGGATGGTGACATCCAGCGCGGTGGTCGGTTCGTCGGCGATCAGCAGGCGCGGCTGACCGGCCAGCGCGATCGCGACCATCACGCGCTGCTTCATGCCGCCGGACAGCTGGTGCGGGTATTCGTCGACGCGACGCCGGGGATCGGGGATGCCGACCGCCTCGAGCAGTTCCACCGCGCGCTCGCGTGGACGATGCAGGTTCTCCTTGTCGTGCAGGCGGATCGACTCGGCGATCTGGTCGCCGATGCGCATCACCGGGTTCAGCGAGGTCATCGGTTCCTGGAAGATCATGCCGAGGCTGCCGCCGCGCACCGCGCGCATCTCGCGCTCGGGCAGAGCCAACAGATCCTGATCGTCGAACAGCACCCGACCGGCGGTGATCCGGCCGGACGGCGGCAGCAGGCGCATCACGCCGAACGCGGTCATCGACTTGCCGCAGCCGGATTCGCCGAGCAGCGCCAGTGTCTCGCCGGGCCGCACGTCCAGGTCGATACCATCCACCGCGCGCACCGGGCGCTCCGGCGAGCCGAGTTCGACATGCAGTCCACGCACGCGCAGCAGGGCCGGCGGCTTCATCCGCGCCCCCGGCCGAGACGTGGATCGAAGGCATCACGCACCACGTCGGCGAACAGGTTCGCCGCCAGCACCAACACGAACATGAATACGAAGGCCGCCGCCAGCGACCACCAGACGATCGGCTCGCGCGCCAGTTCCAGTCTTGCGCTATTGATCATATTTCCCCAGGAGTTCATCGTCGGATCGACGCCGATATTGACGTAGGCGAGCACCGCCTCGGCCAATACCAGGCCGCTGAAATCCAGCACGATGGAGATCAGCACGATATGCATGGTGTTCGGCAGGATGTGGCGGCTGATGATGGTCAGGCCACGCACGCCGAAGGCCTGCGCGGCCTGCACGTATTCCAGCTCGCGCAGCTTCAGGGTCTCGCCGCGCAGCAAGCGGCACAGCGTGGTCCAACTGGTGATGCCGAGAATCACGCACAGAAACAGCAGGCGCAGGTCGGCGCGCTGCACCAGGCTGTTGAATTCCTCGGCGTGCTCGGACATGTACACCTGTAGCATCAGGATCGCGGCGGCGATCAACAGCACACCGGGAATGGAACTCAGCGTGGTGTAAAGATACTGCACCAGATCGTCCACCCAGCCACGAAAGTAACCGGCGAGAATGCCGAGAAACAATGCCGCCGGCAACATCACCAATGTCGTCAGGGTGCCGATCAGCAGCCCGGTACGGATGCTCTTCAACGCCTGATAGAATACGTCCTCGCCAACCTTGTCGGTACCGAACAGGTGATACTCCCCGGCCAGCGAGGCCATCACGAAGCCGCACAGCAGCAGCGCCACCAGGGTGATATTGAACGCCGGCCAAGCGGTCTCCCCGCGCCTTTCGATGAAGAATCCGCGCAGCATGGCCGGCACCGCCACCCTTTGCCGCCGGCCTCGCGACCAGGCCAGGGGCAGGTAGACCACGGCGGACAAGGCCAGCGCCTGGAGCAAACCGAGAAGCGCCCGCCGGGCGATATCGGCGGCGCGCTCGGCGAGCGGGTCATCCAGGGACGCGCCACCCCATTTCAGGCGCGGATAGCCGCGCGCGACACGCCCATCCGGCAGCTCGAGGGTCTCCTTGGTGTACAGCCAGGCCGAGAACGGCGCGGAATAGGTCTTCTCCTGACGTTCGCGCAGATCGCTGGCGACGACATCGAACAGGCTGATGATGTCGTCCGAGGCCATGCCGCCCCGCGATTCGAAATGCATCGAATCCAGCACCCCGAGCGACACATAGGCCAGCAGTATCACCGCTGTCGCCATGCCGATATTGCTGCGCGCGACATGGCGCCACGGACGGCGCAGATGCTCGTGGCGGCGCGCGTGCCAGACGAAGGCCGCGACACCGGCGAGCAGCAGGAACAGCAATGCATCGGTCGAGAGTATCACCGGCGTCATGACAGCCTCACGCGCGGGTCGACCAGGGTATAGGAGATGTCGGTCAGGATCAGGCCGAGGATGTACAGCACCGAGCCGAGAAACACCATCGAGCGGACGATGGCGAAGTCCTGGCGGTTGATCGCGTCGATGGTATAGCTGCCCAGGCCGGGGATGCCGAAGAAGGATTCGATCAGCAGGCTGCCCATGAACAGCAGCGGCAACACCACGACCACGCCGGTCAGGATCGGGATCAGGGCGTTGCGCAACACGTGGCCGAACATCACGCGCAACTCGCCGAGTCCCTTCGCCCGCGCGGTGCGCACGTAGTCCTTGCCGATCTCTTCGAGAAACAGAGTGCGATACCAGCGCACCCCGGAACCGATGCCGCCGATGACGCCGATGATCACCGGCAACACGAGGAACTTCAGCGCCGACCAGCCGGTGTCGTAGCCGGAGATCGGCACCAGATGCAACAGTTTGCCGAGCAGAAACTGCCCGCCGATGATGTAGAACAGGCTGGAGATTGACATCATCACCACGGCGGTGACCACCCCCCAGAAATCCAGATAGGTCGCGCGGAACAGCGCCAGCATCAACGACAGGGTGATATTGATCGCCAGGCCGACGAGCAGGGTCGGCACCGCGATCGCCAGGCTAGGCCACATGCGCTGGCTGATGTCGTAGCCGATGTCGCGACCGCTGTCGGACAGGCCGAAGTCTCCGCTGAACAGCTTCACCGAGTTCTGGAAGAAGATCGTGTCGGTAAGGAACGCGACGCCGGACCGCCCGGCGTTGTACAGCAGCGGCTTGTCGTAACCGTGCTCCCGCTTCCATGACTGGATCGCCTCCGGGGTCACGCGCTTCACGCCGAGATGCAGGCGCGCCATGTCGTCCGGCGAATTCACGACGAAGAACAACACGAAGGTGATGATGTTCACGCCGATCAGGATCGGGATCGCGTACAACACGCGACGGATGATGTACGCCATCATAGGGCCGCGCTCCTTTCTCTCCGGCGCCACACCCACACCGCCGGCAACAGGCTGACGATGAACACCACCAGCCCCAGCCACAGCGGCCAGATCACCGGTGGATTCCAGGCCTCGCGCGCGTGCTCGCGCAATTTGGCATCGACACGTCGATACTTCAGGGTATTGCGCGCCATCAGGTTCGGTTTCGCGTTGCCGTACCAGGCGTGATACAGCGAGAAGGCCTTCGGATGAAAGCCCCAGTTCCACGGCGCGTCTCGCTGCACCAGGCGGTTCATGCGCTCGATGATCGCCAGCCGCTCGGGACCGTTCCGCAGGTTCTTCATCTGATCGAACAGGCGGTTGAATTCCGGGTTGTCATAGTTCGCCGCGTTCTCGCCGCCGTGTTCCACCTTGCCGTTCGGGCCATACAGCAGAAAGAAGAAGTTCTCCGGGTCCGGGTAGTCGGCGTTCCAACCCCATGAGAAGATCTGCGCGGTACCCTTGCGCATCTTCTCCTGAAAACGGTTGTAATCGGTCGCGCGGATCACCAACTGGATGCCGAGCTTGTCGAACTGCTTGCGATACCAGTTCAGCGTCGCCTTGCCGTCCGGACCGGAGGCGGTGGTGTCGTAGTACAGGATCAGCGGCTCGCCGGTCTTCGCGTCCCGCCCACCGGGGTAACCCGCCTTCTCCATCAGCGCCAGCGCGGCGCTCAGCGGCTTGCGTCTTGGCTTGCCGTCGAGCAACTCATAGACCACCGGGTTGATGCCCTCGGCGCCGTCCACATGGCCATAGATGCCCGGCGGCAGCATGCTTTGCGCGGCGATCCCGCGGCCGTTCAGGAAGATCGAGATGTATTCCTCGAAATCCACCGCGATCGAGATCGCTTGGCGCAGATAGCGCGCGCGCGTGGAATCGCCGCCGATCACCGCGTCCTTCATGTTGAAGCCCATATAATAGGTCGCCGCCTCGACGCTGGTCTTCAGCGCAATCTGCTTGCGTTGCATCGGCTCGGACAACTCCGCCTCCTGGCTGGCGTTGAAGCGCACCGCCTGATCGAAGCTGCTGGAACTGATGCCCGAGGCGTCGAAATAGCCCTGCAAAAACTTGTTCCAGCGCGGGATGGACTCTTTCTCCAGGCTGTACACCGCGCGCTCGATGAACGGCATCGGCTTGCCGGCATCGGCAAGCAGACCGTTCCTGGCATCCTCCGGCATGCCGCGTTCCGGATAGGACTCGCCGTGAAAGTTCGGGTTGCGCTCCAACACCATGCGCAGGTTCGGGTTGTTCTCGGTCAGCATGTACGGTCCGGTGCCCACCGGATACCAGTCCAGCGAGATATTCTTCCTCGTCAGCCCCGGCAGATGATAGAAACGGTCGGCCTCCCACGGCATCGGTGCGAAGAAATTCATCGCCAGCCAGTAGCGAAACTGCGGGTACAGCCCCTTGATGCGAATCCGGTAACGATAGCGATCCAACACCTTCGCGCCGGCGAAATCGAAATCGCGCAGATCCAGCCAGGGCGTATCCTCTTCGCCATCGGTATCGAGCTGCTTCCAGGCCGCGTCCAGGCGCTTACGCAGAGCGGTGAAGCCGCTGATATAACCGGCCATCAGACCGGCGATCGGCGAATGATTGCGGCTGAAGGCCAGGCGCTTGATCTGGTAGACGAAATCCGCCGCGACCAGCTCGCGGCTGCCGGTGGCGCCGAAATCGGTGAGCACGTTGACATGCGCATAGCGCTCCGGATGCGCCCGGTCGAATAGCGGCTTGCCGTCATCGTCGCGGGCGAACGCCGGATGCGGCTGAAAGCGCACGCCGGCGGGAATGGTCACGATGTAGTCGGTGAACGCCGCCCGATCACGTGTCACCGGCCGGCCATCGGCGTCCACGTAGCGCACCTCCGGCATGCCTGCGGCGACGCGCGGCGTCAGCGCATAGGGCCGCAGCAGAAAATGGTATTGCAGCGGCGGCTCATAGATCTGCGAGATGAAATCCCATTCGGAGGAGCTGTAGGAACGCGCCGGATCGAGATGCTTCGGACGTTCCGAGAACGACGAGTAATAGATATTCCTGCCCGCGTCACTGGCCGGATAGGGATTATTCCACGGACCGTCGCCGCAGCCAGCGAGCAGCAGCGGCAACAGCAGGGCGAACGCCAGCCACCGCCGGCCGATCGCGATCATCCGGCGATCCGGACGACAGCGGAAACGGGCGCGCCGGACACGCACAACGGACAACACAGCAACATCAAGCCTTTCACCCTCACCTGCTTTCCGGTACCTTTCCGCTTTTGCCACAATATCGAACGCCGGGGAAGCCCCCGACGGCAATCGGGAGGATACACCAATATGGGTTTCATGCAGAACAAGCGCGTACTGATCGTCGGCGTCGCCAGCGACCGCTCGATCGCCGCCGGCGTGGCCAAGGCCATGCACGCACAGGGCGCCGAGCTGGCCTTCACCTACCAGACCGACAAACTGAAGAAACGCGTGGACAAACTCGCCGACGCGACCGGCTCCGAGATCGTCCTGCCGCTGGATGTCGGCGACGACCAGCAGATCAACGACGTGTTCACCGAACTGGGCAAGCACTGGGACGGCCTGGACGCGATCATCCATTCGGTCGGCTTCGCGCCACGCGAACTGCTCGAAGGCAACTACGTCGACGTCACCACCCGCGAGGGTTTTCTGCTGGCCCACGAAATCAGCTCGTACAGCTTCACCGCCCTGGCGAAGGCCGGCCGCGAGATGATGCAGGGCCGCAACGGCAGCCTGCTGACCATGACCTACCTCGGCGCGGTGCGCACGATCAAGAACTACAACGTGATGGGCGTCGCCAAGGCCAGCCTGGAGGCCAACGTGCGCTACATGGCCGAAGCACTGGGTCCGGAAGGCACCCGCGTCAACGCGGTATCCGCCGGGCCGATCCGCACCCTCGCCGCCTCCGGCATCAACGACTTCCGCTCGATGCTCGCCGAGGCCGAGGCGAAGACACCGCTGCGCCGCAACGTCACCATCGAACAGGTCGGCAACGCCGCCGCGTTCCTGTGTTCCGACCTCGCCTCCGGCATCACCGGCGATGTCCTGTACGTGGACTCCGGCTACCACATCCTCGGCATGGCCTGATCCCATCCACCGACGCGGGTCCTAGGAGGCTGTCGGGTTTGACCGATCGTAGCGAGGGAAAGCCATTTTGAGTCCGTTTTTTCGTTCACTTGAGGCGAATAGTCATTCTATTTAACGCAAAGTGAACGGAAAAACGGGCCAAAAGGGCTTTTCCGCAGTAGATCAGCGTTAAACCCGACAGCCTCCTAGTCCGCGTCGGCCAAGCGAGCACCACGACATGAGCGAAATCACCTGCAACCACTGCGGCCAGCGCTTCGACAACCAACAAGATGCCTGCCCCTACTGCCGTACCCCGACGACCCAGCGGCAAGACACCGCCTTCGGCGCGAAGAAAAAGCGCTTCATGCTGCTGTTCATCGCGCTGATCATCGTCTGCGCGGTGATGATCGTCTGGCTGCCCCGGGTACTCCGGTAGCGGCCGACCATCGGCAACACCCCTGCCCCGCTGGTCTTCTGATTCACAATCTCGACTTCACGTACGTTAAGCGGACCCGCAAAGCTACGCGCCTTTTTGTACATGTCGCTGTCACTCCATTTTCACACCAAAAGGCGGTCCGCTGATGCGGGACTTTAGGGCCAACACATTGACCATTTGGTATCCTATACATACACTGTATGTATGATCGAGTTTGAATGGAACAAGGTCAAGGATCTGGCCAATCAGAAGAAGCACGGCGTTTCGTTTGCCGAAGCAAAATCCGTGTTTTTCGATGAATATGCCGTCCAGTTCTACGATGAAGAGCATTCTGAAGAGGAAGATCGCTTCATCATGCTGGGAATGAGCAATGAAAGTCGGGTGCTCATCGTCTGTCATTGCGAGCGTAATGAAGGGAGCACCATTCGAATCATCTCGGCGCGTAAAGCCACAAGAAAGGAATCTTCATTCTACCCCAAGGGTGCATCATGAAAGCTGAATACGATTTTTCGAAAATGAAATCTCGAAAAAATCCCTATGCTTCAAAGCTCAAGAAGAAGGTCACCATTCGCATGGGCGAGGATGTCATCGAGTATTTCAAAAAAATGGCAGAAGAAACCAGTATTCCTTACCAAAGTCTGATCAATCTCTATCTACGTGATTGCGTCGCACAGCATCGCAAGATTGATCTCACTTGGGCTAAAAAGCCCTAATCGGGTAAAGGCGGAGTGTTGAGCCCGCACTCCTCCACACCAACTAGTGTAGTGGTAACTATTCAGCATAGTCGTCTAAAACATGGGTAACTGCTCAGATCACCGCTGAAAAGTGTCAGATCAAGGCAAAAAATGTGATCGTTACAGGGATGTAACTTATTAGGGCAATGCAGGAGCAATTGCCGGGTTTACAAGTGTAAATGACCATTTTTGAACGTAGAGCTGGCGCATTTCAGCGGTTAGCTGAGTAGTTACGTGTAGTGTTGCATTCTGTTTGGAACTTAACCGGCGATTGGCACAAACAACTTTCGCCAAGATGTCTTTGGCCTTCGCCACGCCTTGCCCATACCGTGACTTGTGGGTTGGACTTCAGTCCGACGCCGGCCTGACATATGACGTAGAACAACATCCCCTTCCACCCGCGCCGCCGGGCGGCACGAATCCATGCCGGACGACACGTCGGACCCCGGCTATTCCACGTCCCCGCCGAATCGCGTACCCGCCGACCAGGCGACGGCGCGTCGATAGTCATTCAGCACATGATTGCGGTAGAAATCGATGATATCGCCGCGCTTCAGCTTGGCGACCTCGGCGGCGACCTGTTTCTTGAACGCGAAGCTGAAGCGCTTGTTGTTCAGGTCGTCGAAGTAACGCTGGCTGCGCGCGCTCAGGGTTTCGTCCTTCTGCATCAGGGTGGCGATCAGGCCGGCCTTGTTGCTGTTGAAATCGGCGTCGCTGAGTTTCTCCAGCGCCGTCAGGAAGTCTTTCTGGAACGCGGCGATGCGTTTCTTCAGTTCGTCCACCGGCACCTTGGAGGACTGCACGAGAAACAGCAGGCCGGGATGGGTTTCGAGGTCGATGGCCTGCGCCTGGACGAGATAACCGAGTTGTTGCTCGGTACGCAGCTGGGTGTGGAAAGGTTGCTTGATCAACTGCGCAAGCAGTTTCCAGCGCGCATGGGCGGCCGGGTCGGTTTCGCCGCCGAGGTCGGTCTCGACGACCACCGAGTCGGGATGATCGACCGGGTATGGCACGTCCAGCACACGGCCGGGGGCGATGTCGGTGAGCTTCGGGTCGGGGATGTCGGTCAGTCGGGCTTTCGCCAGGAGTGCCGTTTGCAGATGCTGGGTCAAGCGCCGGGCTTCCTCCTCGGTGAGGTTACCGTGCGCC
>JALULB010000116.1 GCA_027041035.1 Sedimenticola sp.
CGACTACGACCTGCTCGTCGCCGCCCATCTGGTCGAAGGTGTGGATCTGTGGATCAACACCCCACGCCGGCCGTGGGAAGCCTGTGGCACCAGCGGCATGAAAGTGCTCGTCAACGGTGGTCTGAATCTGTCCGAACTCGATGGCTGGTGGGCCGAGGCCTGGCGTCCGGAGGTCGGCTGGGCGCTCGGCGACGGTCGCGAGCACGGTGCCGATCCCGCGTGGGACGCGCGCGAGGCCGAGTGCCTCTACGACCGGCTCGAACAAGCGGTCATCCCCGCCTTCTATCAGCGCGATGCCCAGGGCATCCCTCGACGCTGGACGAGGCTGATGCGCAATAGCATGGCCGAACTGACCCCGGCCTATTCGAGCAACCGCATGCTGCGCGACTACGTCGAACAACACTACCTGCCGCTCGCGCGGGCCTATCGAAAACGCGCCGCGCACAATGCCGCCGAAGCCCGGGCCATCCAGGCATGGCGACAACGCCTGCAAGGCCAGTGGCAAGACATCCGCTTCGGCAACCAGCAGGTCGACAGCGACGACAAACACCACTACTTCCATGTCCAGCTGTATCTCGACGATCTGGATCCCGATGATGTGCGCGTCGAGCTCTACGCCGAGGCGTTGCCAGGCGGCGCGCCGGAGCAGCATCCGCTGAACCGGGTCGAGCGACTGACCGGCGCCGTGAACGGCTATCTGTACGAGATTGCCGTGCCGGCGCAGCGTGCGCTTGGGGACTATACCGTGCGGGTCGTGCCAAACCATCGAGGGGTCGTGATACCGTTGGAAGAGCATCGCATACTGTGGCAGAGATGAGACCGGGAAAGCGGGAGAAGCAGAGATGATCACGATCGGGCGTCTACGTGACGCGGGCGGAAAAACCTGTAAAACATTCTGGCGGCTGCTGCCGGTATTGATCGGTGTATTGCTGATCGCCAGCCTGATCGTCCAGCTGATACCCGAGTTGGTCCGGCTCGGCCTGCTTGGGCATGGCCCGTTGCTGGAGATGCTCGGCGCGGACCTGCTTGGCAGTCTGTCCACCGGGCAGCCCGTGGTCAGCTATCTGCTCGGCGGCGAGCTGCGGCAGGCCGGTGTCGACCTGTATGCCATAACCGCCTTCATCGTTGCCTGGGTGACCGTCGGCATCATCCCGATGCCCGCCGAGGCGGTGATGCTCGGTTGGCGTTTTACGCTGGTACGCAACCTGATCGCCTTCATCATGGCCATCGTCGTTGCCTGGATCACCGTGGCCACCCTGAATGGCTGAGAAAAAAACCGAAAAGGCCCGCAAGGGATTGGGTGGGTGGATATTCCTGCTCGCCACGGCGGCAATCTACCTTGGCATCTATGTGTGGAAACCCGTTTATGGTGAAGCGAGTTTCGGCCACTTCGCCAAGATGGCCCGCGATATCGCTCCGATCCTGCTGCTGGTGTTCGTTTTCCTCTGGGCGCTGGAGCTGGTTCAGGGAATGAAGGACAGACTCGCGGGTCTAGTCGGGCATGACAGTGGCGTGAAAGGCTGGCTGGTCGCCGTCGTGGGCGGCGTGCTGTCTCATGGGCCGGTATACGCCTGGTATCCATTGCTGCAAAGCCTGCAAAAGCGTGGCATGCGACCGGCATTGATGGCCACGTTCCTGTATGCACGCTCGATAAAACTGCCCTGGTTGCCGTTGATGGCGCACTACTTCGGCATGGGATACATGCTGATACTGACAGCCTATATCGCTTGCTTCTCGGTGTTGAACGGCTGGTTGGTGGAGCGAATGATCGGCAGCGGGGGGAGCCGGGGGCAGGGCGACTGAGCGCCATCACGGCTGGGCGTGGCGTTGCGCATCCGTCACGATGGCATCCTCGACCCACACGGATCAGGCAACGCGGGGGCATTTACCTGTTTGCAGGTGGAATCGACCGCGCTTGCTTGAACGCGGAGCGGGTGGATTTCAGGGGCGAGCCAAAAAGGCCGCGCAAGCTCGGCTGTGCGCGGCCCAGGAGTCTGTCGGGTTATGGGGGATCGTAGCGAGGAGGTGGGAGAGCGAGGCCAAACATTCCCGTTTTTGAGGCGCATAGTGGACCTATGTAACGAAAAAACGGGGATATTTGGACCGCTCTCCCACCTTCGCAGTAGATTCATCCATAATCCGACAGCCTCCTAGTCGGGACTTTACGGAAAATACCGGATCAAGCGGCCTTCCGGTTCTTCCTGGCCAATAGCGCCAGTCCCAGTCCGATCAGCGCCAGCGGCGCGGGTACCGGGACACCACCGGGAGGTGGCGGTGCCACGGTATCCTCGATGGCGCTGTAACGCACGCTGGACTGCGACAAGTTATAGAAGCCGAAGCGGCCATCGGCGAAGGAGCCATTGATGTTCAGCTCCAGCGCGCCATCGACCTTGACCTGGATATTGCTCGCGTTGAAGATCAGGTCGAAGGCATAGGTCTGGTTATCGTTCCAGCCAACGTTACCCAGCGTTGTTCCCCGGGCCAGTTCGCTGACACTGCCTTCGTGACACCAGGCATCGTTGAAAACGGACAAACCGCCGGTAACGCGGGATATGGCCAAGCCCTGGTTACCGGTATGGCCGGCTGAGCAGCCAATATTCTGGTCATTCTGTTTCCAGTCGATCAGGATGAAATCCGTCGCCGCCGCAGCGATGTCGCCCGGCTGAAAGCCCAGCACAAAGCCAATGAAGTCATCATCGCCCGTGGTTTCAACGGTGATCGAGCCAGACAGCTGACGGCCCTGGCCATTGAAATCGCTGTAGAAAACGGTCGGATCGCCATTGATGGATTGAAATACCGAATGCGTGTCCGCCGCGACGCTCCATGAGCCATTGCCTTCATTCGACCAGGGTGTCAGATCGGTCGGAACAGCCAGCGCGACGGATGAGAATCCGAGCGAGCAGGCCACGGCAAGCAGTTTGAATTGTTTATTCATCTCTTTCCCCATTTATAAAATATGTCCTAACAAACGTATGATTAACGCTTGAATCACTACAAGTCATGCATAAGCTGTACCAATTTATTAACCTATTAAAAACAATAGGTTATATATAGAGTTATTTTTAATTGTAAAATATATAGACAGATTTATATTCTTTATTTACCGTATTTATGCGTAAGTCGATGATGGGTGTATGGTGTTTTTTTATACCATATTACTGTTATGGGAATTAGTCGAGGCTAATCATGTGGTTACGCTGGATTCCCGGAATATAGGGCGGAGGAGAAGCGGCCCGTCGCGAGCGCCTAGTCGCGGGAGTGAGTGTGTAAAAAATTCTGACAGTTCAATGGGGCGCCGGGAAGTGCTCATGACCCGCGCGCAACAGACCGACGGCAAGCCCCTCGATGGTCAGGTTTTGCCGGCGCGGATCGATCCGAATCGGCGCGAAATCCGGGTTCTCGGGCAGCAGCAATACCTGGTGTTTCCAATTGGCCTGACGGCGGAAGCGCTTTACCGTGACCTCGTCATCGATGCGCGCAACGACGATCTGGCCATTACTCGCCTCGGGAGTGCGATGCACCGCGAGCAGGTCGCCGTCGAGGATGCCGGCGTCGCGCATGCTCATGCCCTGGATGCGCAGCAGATAGTCGGCGTGAGGGTGGAACAGCGTGGATGGCAGTGCGATATGTTCCTCGATATGCTGTTGCGCGAGTATCGGGCTACCGGCCGCGACCCGCCCGACGACGGGTAGCCCCCGGTCGGTTTCGGGCCTGTCGGTTTCGAGCAGCCGTATGCCGCGCGATTCACCGCGTCGCAGCGTGATTACACCTTTCTTGGCCAAGGCACGCAAGTGCTGCTCGGCGGCATTCAGCGAGCGAAAGCCGAAATGCCCGGCGATCTCGGCGCGTGTTGGCGGCGTGCCGTCGTCTTCCAGCCGGTGGCGGATGAAGTCGAGGATCTGAGTCTGTCTCGGGGTCAGGATGGCCATGCCGCGATACTGAAAAGAATGACAGTTCAGGGTAGCACGACCGTGTCGCGATGCAAGCGCCAGCGTTTTGTAACTACTCAGCGAGTAGATCAAATAAAGGGTAACTGCTCAGATCGCCGCTGAAATGCGTCAGATCAAGGCAAAAAATGTGATTTTACACGTGTAAATGACCATTTTTGAACGCAGAGCTGGCG
>JALULB010000117.1 GCA_027041035.1 Sedimenticola sp.
ATCAGTTATGCCAACCCGGATTACCTGCGTTATGCCTACCGCATCAAGGCATCCCTGTCCGGAGTGACGCGTCATCTGCGTGATGCGCTGGGCGCGCAACTCTCGTTTGGCGCGAGGAACATGACAGCCAGGAAGCTGCGCCGCTATCACTACGCATTCGGCATGGAGTACTTTGACGATCAGATGGAGCTGGTTGATTATGGTAATTATAACAGCGCCTTGCGTCAGGTTGGTAAGCATCTGCGCGAGCGGAGCGACGGTGTGAGCCGTGTCTACCAGGTCGATCTTCCCGATGTGCAACGCACATTGCTGGGAGTGGCCATCACGCAAGGGGAAGGCAGCGATGGGAAGGTGATGGCGGCGATCGACAAGGGTCGGTATCGGCATACCGCGCATTTGCCTTACGAGATCCTGATCGATGGCGGCAAGGTCAAGGCGCTGCATCCGCGTTTTCGTATCGCGATCGATTTCCCGGATCTGAAGATGTCTGGAAAAACCAGCTTTTTCCAGATCATGAGCAGCCCGGACGCGATTCAGCAGGCGTTGACACAGGCCGTCGGCGGCAAGGTGAATACCGAGGGCTCGGCGGAATTCTTTCGGGACTAAGTGTCCCTTACGTTCGGGGCTAAGTGTCCTATACGTTAAAGAGTTGAGGTATAGAGTTAAGGTAAATTATAGCCTCCACCAGCCAAGCCTCGGAACTCTCGCACGCGCCCTTCCGCCCCTGGCGGTGTTGCTCGTCGTTGTGGGGAATAGCCCCACGGCCGCCTCGCTACGATTCCCCTAAACCCGACAGCCTCCTGGAATCGAGATTCGGCTTGTGGAGGCTATAGCGACCTTAACGCCATGTTATCAAGGTCAACGCTCCGTCAGCCAAGCGAAAAACGCTCGCCTCGCTTGATCCCGGCGCGTGCATGGAGGCGGCGCTCGCCGAGCGGATGAAACGGACTTCCCCTGTGTCTTCCCGCACCCAGGGCCGGCCAATCCCGCTGACGCCCTGAATGAAATTCAACGCGTGTTCAACCGACCAGCTGGATGCTACCTCGAAATCTCGCATGCGTGGCGCCGGCTGGCAGCTGGCTCGGTTCTCATCCTGGGCGCGCGGTATTCGCCTGGCGCCCGGCTGGATGAGGTGTTTTTCGACCAGCCGCGCGCCCAGCCGACCAGCCCGCGCGTGTAGTGTCGACCAGGACAGTGGTCGCTGTACCGGAAAGCGGCAGCGTCCAAGCAGTGGGCCACTGTCGTAGCGGCTGCTCATCGCATGCAGAGATACGCTGATATGCGGTTTGCCGGCGCGCAACTGCCAGAAGATCGGGCTGGGGCCGCGCCACGCGGGCAGCGGCGACGGGTGGATGTTGTAACAGCCGCCGGGAAAGCGCGTCAGCACCCGTTCGGGTACCCTCGCGGGATAGCAACTGACGAGGAGTATCTCCGCGTCGCTCGACGCCGCAAGCTTGGGCAGGCGTGACGTGGAGACCTGTCGTGCCGGCAGGCCGTGACGTGCCGCGACGGCAGGCAGACTGTCCGCGTCTCCGCCAAGCAGTGGAATCGCCAGACGCGCGCCAGTCGGTGCATGCATCAGCACCTCGACCGGCTCGATGCCCGACATCAGCAATGCATCGAGGGTTGCTCGCGACTGCGGGCTGTCGCTGCCGAGGAAGAGCAACCTCATACGGCGGCGATGACAGGTATGACCATCTCTTTATTATAGCCTCCACCAGCCAAGCTTCGACATTCTCGTACCCACCCTTGTGGCGTTGCTCGTCGTTGTTGGGGTTGTCCTGCGGCCTCCTCGCGCCTTGCCAGGGAGGCTATGACATGCACGCTAATATCCGAGGCTTGGCTGGTGGAGGCTATACCTCGATTCGATAGCGGTTTGCGTGCCCGGCGGCTTGTGCCAGAATGGCGGAAAGACAGTCTTTCGACCAGTTGGGTCATCATGGCCCCGCGGAGTTGAAGCGCGGGAGGATGGAGATGAAGAAGAAAACGTCCAGCGAGCCGACGTGCGAGCAGATCATCGAGAGTCTGCCGGATCCGTTTGTCGTGATCGATGCGGATTTTCGCATCCGATCGGCGAACAGCCGTTACGCGAAGCAGTTCGGTTATTCTGTCGACGATGTCATCGGCCGGCACTGCTACGCTGTCTCTCACCGTTCCGACGTGCCCTGTAGCCAGCATGGCGAGCATTGCCCACTGGAGCACGTGTTCAACGTCGGCGAGGCCACGCAAGTGATCCACGTACACTACGACCAGCATGGCGTGGAAGAGCAGGTGCGCATCTCGGCCACGCCGCTACTTGATGCCGATGGCAACATCGAGTTCATGGGCGAGTCCATGGCGCCTATCCGGCGGCCGGGCGTGCCGACCCTGCTGATCGGTCAGTCGGCGCAGATGCTGCATGTGATCAGCCTCCTTCAACGTGTTGCCGATACGCGTACGACGGTACTGCTGCTCGGCGGCAGCGGCGTCGGTAAGGAATGCGTCGCGCAGTATCTGCATCAGTATTCACAACGTTGCGACCAGCCCTTTGTGGTCGTCGACTGTGGCGTGCTGGGAGAGCAGTTGATCGAAAGCGAGCTGTTTGGCTACGAGAAGGGTGCCTTTACCGGCGCCGACAAGCGCAAGCAGGGGCTGATCGAGGCGGCCGATGGCGGCACCCTGTTCATCGACGAGATCGGTGAGCTGCCACAGGAACTCCAGACCAAGCTGCTGCGCGTACTCGAAAGCAGCACTATCCGGCGTATCGGCGAAACCGAGTACCGGCATGTCGATGTGCGCATCGTCGCGGCGACCAACAAGGATCTGCGCCAGATGGTGGAGGCCGGACTTTTTCGCGAGGATCTGTATTACCGCCTGTCCGCGTTCCCGATCACGATTCCGCCGCTGCGCGAACGCAAGGGCGATATCGCCGCGCTGGCGGAGCATTTTCTTGGCATGCTGGAGAATGGCGACCAGTATATCCCGCTCGCGCCGGACGTATTGGAGGCACTGCTGGATCACGACTATCCCGGCAACATCCGCGAGCTGCGCAACGTCATCGAGCGTGCGCTGATTCTTGCCGCCGGTGATGCCCTGTCGCCCGACCATATCGTCATCGATCGGAATGGCTCGTCGGATGCGGAAGGCCACGCCTTTCAAGCCGAGGAAGCGGCGCCGCAAAACGGCGGCCATGCGTTTCTGCGCCGCCGTGCCGCTCGTCCGACGGACTCGGCGGTTCTCGATGCCCTGACGCGGGCGCGCGGGAATCGCAAGCAGGCGGCGAGTATCCTGGGTATCAGCGAACGCTCGCTGTACCGCTATCTGAAAGACATCTCGATGACCACGGTTTGAGCGGAGCGTTTCGGCGGGCAAAAAAAAGGCGGCCAAGGCCGCCAAAATGTCGCACGAGGATGCTCGTTGGCTATCGGGGTTTTTCGCTATTGAAGCCGAGGATCTTCCAACCCTGCATGCCGTCCCGATACCATTTGATCTTGTCCGCCGGGTAACCCAGCCTCAGCAGGCTGCGGATATTCGTTGGTGATTGCCCGCACCACATGCCGTTGCAGAACAGCACCAGTGTCTTGGCCTTGCCGAAGTCCCACCCTTCATCGAGTTCCACCGCGCCGAATGTCTCGACCAGAAGGTCGGAGATATCGAGCGGGTTGGCGCCGCGTCCCTCGCTGAGTCGCGTCCACGGGATATTGCGCGCGCCGGGCACGGTGCCGCGATTTGCCCAGTCCGCGGTGCGTGAATCGATGACCAGGATGTTTTCACCGGCGGCCATGCGTTGCAGATAATCGATCAGCTCAAGCTCGCCGATGGTCTCGACGCCCGGCGCCAGCTTGATCGGCTGGATGCAGAACGGCGGGCAGGGCCGGGACGTTCTGGCGTAGGCGGGATCGATGGTCGCCTTGCTGTTCTGGTCGCGGTTGATCGTATAGGTCTTGCCATCCAGCGAGAAATGCACCTCTGCCAGCTTGGCGGTGATGCCGACAGCGGGTGTCCGCGCATGAACGGCGCACGCGAGGAGGAGCATGCACAGCAACGAAACGAGATGGGCGGGTTTTTGATTCATATTTATAATGACAAAGCTCGGTAAAGTCTGCTTGATTCGATTACGGGTGTAACTT
>JALULB010000118.1 GCA_027041035.1 Sedimenticola sp.
GGCAACATCCACACCAACCTGCTGGTGAACCCCGACGACGAGGCGGAGATGCAACGCGCAACGGCCTGTCTGTCCGGCGTCTTCGATCTCGTCCTGCGACTCGACGGCACGTTGTCGGGCGAACACGGCATCGGCCTGGTGAAACGTGAATTCGTCGCCCGCGAGATCGATCCGGTGACCCTGGAGATGATGCGCCGGATCAAACGTCAGTTCGACCCGAACAACATCCTGAACCCGGGCAAGGGCCTGCCCACGGGTTCGGAACAACAGAGGACAACGCCTTAGGGCGTGGCATGCATCGGCATGGCTGCCGCCGACTTGCCCTTGCCCATGGACGGAGCTTCCACGCCCTGGTGCAAGGCCACGTCCGCTTTCGATGCCTGTTCGATGACCTTCTGACGGGCATCGATGTACTCGGCCAGCTTGCTCGCGTTCTTCATCGACGGGTCGAGTTGCAACGCCTGATTCGCCATCGCGTGCGCCATCGCGAACTCACTCTGATGCAGATAGCTGATCGCCATCGCGACGAAGTACTTCGGATTCTCCGGATCGTTGATGATCGCCTGCTGATAAGCGTTCGCCGCATCCTCCGCCTTGTGTTGCGTCAGGTAGAACGCGCCGAGTTTCGACCACGCCTTGGCTGAATCCGGCGCAAGCTCGGTAGCCTTCAGAAACGCCTGCTCGGCCTTGTCGAACTGTTTTTCGGCAAAGAAGTGGGCGCCTTGTTGCATATAGCCAGCAGCATCCTCGGCCGCGCCGGCCGATGCCGCGAGCGACAATAATACGGCCAGCAAGATCATTCTAAACGTCATTCTTTTCTCCTGTAAATCTGTTGACGGGCGAATCGAAAACGATCCGCCCGCGTCGGTCCCTAGGAGGCTGTCGGGTTTAACGCTGATCTACTGCGGAAAAGCCCTTTTGGCCCGTTTTCCCGTTCACTTTCGTTAAATAGAATGACTATTCGCCTCAAGTGAACGAAAAAACGGACTCAAAATGGCTTTCCCTCGCTACGATCGGTCAAACCCGACAGCCTCCTAGGCTACTTCCATTCGGGATTGAAGCGGTTGTCCACCAACGGTGGCTTGTTCATCTGCGGCGCATGACATTGCGTGCAGAAGTAGTAGCGCGTGGAGACATAACCGGTACGCTCCCCCTTGCGATTGACATAATGGTTCTTGCCGATCGGGGTCGCCTTGATATCACCAGCCTCGAGATCGCTGTGGCAACCCAGGCACTGGTTCTTCTTCAAGCTGATGCGCGCTTGATCCACGCGGTGCGGAATCAGCGGCGGCGCATGCTTGTAGGAACGCGGATAGACCTTGTCCGGCAGGATGACGCGCGCCTGTGCCGGGCGCACGGATATCTTCTCCACCGGTCGATAACCTCGCAACGAACTGGCGCCATCGACCGCAATGGCGTCGAGCGCGAATACCGCGAGAAGCAAGCCAAGCGCTGCGAATATTCCTGACTGTTTCATCATTCTGTCCTCCCGTTAAGCCTTGACGACCCGCACCGGGGTCTTTTTGTAATCCGTCTCTTTCGACAACGGATCGGTCGCATCCAGGATCAGCTTGTTCACAAGCCTGCTGGCATCGAACCAGGGAATGAAGATCAAACCTTCCGGAGGCAGATTCCGCCCGCGCGTCTCTACCCGCGCGATGATCTCGCCGCGTGGACTCTGCACCTTGGCCAGGGAACCCCGCCGCATGCGACGTTTCGATGCATCGCGAGGATGCATGAAGATCACCGCGTCCGGCACGGCGCGATACAGCTCCGGCACACGCCGCGTCATCGATCCGGAATGCCAGTGTTCCAGCACGCGCCCGGTACACATCCACAGGTCGTATTTGTCGTTCGGCACCTCGGGAGGCGGCTCGTAGGGCGCGGTGATGATATTCGCCCGGCCATCCTTACGGCCATAGAAACGTATGCCATCGGGGGCATCCTCCGGTACATGCGGATCGTAACCCGCGCGGAAGCGCCACAGGGTTTCCTTGCCGTCGATCACCGGCCAGCGGATACCGCGCGCCTTGTGGTAGGCCTGAAACGGGGCTTGCTCATGGCCTCGCTTCGGTCCCTCGAACTGGAAGCGACGATATTCCTCGAACAGGCCCTTCTGCACATAGTAGCCGAAATGTTCGGATTCGTGGTTTCCATACTGGTTACCCGCCTCGTCATGCACGCCCTCGAACTCGAACTTGTCGACTTGGCCATTCTTGAACAGCACGTCATACAGCGTCTTGCCACGGTATTCCGGCTTCTTCGCCAGCAGACTCTCCGGCCAGACCTCTTCGGTCTTGAAGCGTTTCGAGAATTCCATGATCTGCCAGACATCCGATTTCGCCTGTCCCGGCGCGCGCGTCTGCTCGCGCCAGAACTGGGTGCGTCGCTCGGCATTGCCGTAGGCGCCCTCTTTCTCCACCCACATCGCGGTCGGCAGGATCAGGTCCGCCGAGGTCGCGGTGACTGTTGGATAGGGATCAGATACAACGATAAAGTTCTTCGGGTTGCGATAAGCGGGATATACTTCGTGATCAATATTCGCCGCTGCCTGCATGTTGTTGTTGCACATCACCCAGTAGGCGTTCAGCTTGCCATCCTTCAACATGCGGTTTTGCAAGACCGCGTGGTAGCCCTTCTTGCCCGGAATCGTACCTTCGGGCAGTTTCCAGATCTTCTCGGCAAAATCACGATGCGGCTTTTTGAACACCACGTAGTCGGCTGGGAGACGATGAGAGAAGGTGCCTACCTCGCGCGCGGTGCCACAGGCCGAAGGCTGCCCGGTCAGCGAGAACGGGCCGTTGCCCGGCTCGGAGATCTTGCCCATCAGCAGATGCACGTTATAGATCAGCCCGTTGACCCACACGCCGCGGGTATGTTGATTGAAGCCCATGGTCCAGTACGAGGTGATCTTCTTGTCCGGATCGGCATACAGCTTGGCGAGGCGTACCAGGCGCTCGCTGGGCACGCCGGAAAGTTCACTGACGTACTCCAGGGTGTAAGGCTTCAGCGACTTGGCATACTCCTCGAAGCTGATCTTGCTCAGCTTGCCCTTGCCGGCGTTACGCGCCTTCCTCTCGCGCCGGTCGGTCGGGCGCAGACCGTAGCCGATATCGGTCGGCGTCTTGTTGAAATTGACGTGCTTGCCGATGAAATCCTCGTTGTACAGCTTGTTTTCGACGATATAGTTGGCGATATAGTTCAGGATAGCCAGATCGGTCTGCGGCGTAAACACCAGTGAGTTGTCGGCCAGCTCGAAGCAGCGATTCTCGTAGGTGGACAGTACATGCACCTCGCAGCCTTTGTGGGTCAGGCGCCGGTCGGTCAGGCGCGACCACAGGATCGGGTGCATCTCGGCCATGTTGGAGCCCCACAAGACGAAGGCGTCGGCATGCTCCAGGTCGTCGTAGCAGCCCATTGGCTCGTCGATTCCGAAGGCCCGGATGAAACCACCGACGGCGGAGGCCATGCAATGGCGTGCATTCGGGTCGATGTTGTTCGAGCGGAACCCCGCCTTGTACAGCTTGGAAGCGGCATAACCGTCCCAGATCGCCCACTGACCGGAACCGAACATGCCGACCCGAGAGGTCATCTTGTCGACCGACTTGTGGCGGTTCTCCCGCATGCTCTGCTTGATCGCGGCCTTCCATTTCTCCGCCATGATATCGAAAGCCTCATCCCAGCTGATAGGTTCGAAATCACCTTCCTTGTCGAACTTGCCGTCCTTCTTGCGCAGTAATGGTTGGGTCAGGCGATCCTGCGCGTAGAGTATCTTCGACAGGAAATAGCCCTTGATGCAGTTCAGTCCACGGTTCACCGGTGCATCCGGGTCACCCTGTGTACCGATGACCCGGCCATTGCGGGTACCCACCAGGACACTGCAACCGGTACCGCAGAAGCGGCATGGCGCCTTGTCCCAGCGGATGTCCTTGTCGTCTATGTCATCCGCCTTCACCAGTGTGACAGGCAGGCTGACGCCAGCAGCGCTCGCGGTAGCCGCGGCCGCGCTCTGTTTCATAAAGCTTCTTCTTGTAATGCTCATGGATTAATCCTCCAGCCCAGGGGATATCCAGTGTGCTAGGCACTGGATTCCGGAACTAAAAAAGCCCTCTCCGGCGGACGCCGGCGAGGGCCGTTGAACGTTCAATGACAGAACGCCAAGCCTATCACTTGCTATAGCGCGCCCTGAACTCGGCTGCGGCCTTCTTGCGCGCGGCCTTTTCCTTCGGATCCATCTTGTCGTTGAACCAGCGGTGATCCTTGGTATCCAGCACCTGGGCGATCTTTTTCTTCAGTGCCCTGGCGGCTTTACGCTGCTTGCTCTTCTTCGAGTGCATGCCCTTGTCGATCAGCTCTTCCAACTCGGGAATCATCTTCAGATAGAAGTTCTCGGCAACCTCGAAGAGTCCGTTCCAATGCACGTAATCAGGCGCCATCATCGATGCGCCATGACGTGCGCGACGGCCTTCGTGATGCCAGATCTTGAACCAGGTCCAATCCAGCTTGTTGCTGAACTTGGCCGGACGCAACAGCGGCTTGGCCATCTTGTACAACGCCAGACCCGGCGCGGCAAACTTCTTGTTGTACAGCTCGACCAGCGAGTCGTACTGGAAGTAGAAGTTTTCGACAAAGTTGTCTTCGTGACAAGCGGTGCAGACATCCTGCATGTTGTCGCGACGCTCTTCCCAGTTCACGTTCGCGCTTTCCAGGCCCATCTTGGCATCGGCCTTCTCCGGACGTATGGACATTACCGGACGGTTGTTCCAACTGATACGCAGGCCAACGTTATGCGTGACCGGTTGGTCACGCGTTTCACCCATGTGGCAGGTCGAGCAGGTCGGACCCAGATTGAAATCCTCGCCCGGTATCCACTTCGGGTTGTCCAGGTTCATGTCCGCTTCATGGGTGAAGAATGCGATACCGTGCTTGGACTCCTCATAGATCTCCTTCTGTGGATGATCCGGACCAAGATGGCATTTACCGCAGGTATTCGGATGACGCGCCTGAGCAACCGAGAACTCATGTCGCTGATGACACGCGGTACAAGCACCTTCGGAACCGTCGGGATTGATACGCCCAATACCTGTGTTCGGCCAGGTGGCTGGATCGAGCAGACCGTCTTCCAGCACCTTGACCTGGGAGCCGTGACAAGCCCAGCAGCCATTCACGGCCGTCGCCGAGTTTCCCTCGGGGAAGGCATCGGTGATCATGTCGCGGTTACCTTCCACGACCTCGGCCAGCAGGTTATCCAGGGAACCCAGGATACGCCCGGCCTTGGCGTGATGGGATGCCTCGGCTTCCTTCACCTCGCGTTCATGGCAGTTCTGACAGTCGCGCGGAGAGACGATGGTCGAGATCAGTTTCTTGACCTTTTTGTCGTCATGGATGTAGGCGTCCTTGTCGCCTTCATTCGCGGCATGGCATTCGTAGCAGCCCACGTTCGCCCGGTAATGCTTGCTCGCGCCCCATTGCTGGACAATGCCCGGACTGTGTTTCTTATGGCAGGTAACGCACTGCTTCGTGGTATCCGACATGCTCGGTGGCGGTTCCTTCACGGACGCCATGGAGACACTATATGCCAGCAACAGGCTGACGCAGAGAATAAAGCTCCGCATGGTATTCCTCCTCTCGGTGTTTATCTGTTATCGGTACGGGTACTGCACTTTTACGGCCCGGCATCAGCCGGGACCGCCCCACCCAGGGGAGTAAACAGTTAACCCCCATGGGCAAACCTTGATCTAGATCAACTTCCGTCCTTTGAGAGGGATTAAAGCGCAAAAATCGGACAACATCAGGAAGCACTGATTAATCTAAATCAAATGTTATGCGGACAATCATAAGCGAGTGTCAGGGTAAACCCTGAGAATTGATCGAGACGCCCATCCTTGCCGTTTTCCACCTGCTTCCGCTACCATGACTCATGCCTTCGCCCAGCTTCGACCCGCGCATTCCAGCCGCCACCGGCATCCGCCGCTGGATCTCGCGGCGTGCCCTTTTGCCAGTCGCCTGCGTTGTCTTTGGCGCAACAAGCGCCCATGGCAGCGAGACAAGCGTATCCATCGACAACACGCTGTCGCGGATCGCACTGCGGCTCGATCATTACGCGCGTCGAATCGATGACTACTTCGGTGACAATCAGCGTTTCATCGAACAAGCGAACACCCGGGTCACATTGAGCATCAAGGGGCTGTTGCAAACCGTCGGTGGAAACGAAACCGATTATGCACTGCGCGCAAAGGTATCCCTGCCGCGCGTGGAGAAACGCCTGCACCTGTTCTTCAGCAAGGACTCCGGCAGCGATGGCGCGCTCGGCGACAACTCGGACTTCTTCGGCCCACGTGGCGGCCTGGACTCGACCTCCAACCTCGGTCTGCAATACTTCTTTCGCGATGTCGAGGAAAGCAACATCAGCATGCGCATCGGCGCCAAGATCCGTGGCGGCTCGCTGCACATGTTTACCGGACCGCGATACCGCCGCACATTCGAATACGGAGATTGGCTGGGCCGCTTCACCCAGGAGCTGCTGTGGCATACCGATGACGGCTGGGAGTCCGACACCCGGCTGAATTTCGACCGCCTGCTGGCCAGCCGGCTGCTATTGCGCACCAATCTGCGCGGTCTGTGGCTGGAGTCGAACGAAGACGGCTACGAATACTCTCTGGATTTCGCGCTGGATCAGACGCTTGCGAGCGGTCGGATCGTCCGCTACGAATGGAACAATGCGTTCAAGAGTGGGGTCGGCGGGCAATTGAATGAAACCCGGGTGCGGGTTCGCTATCGGCATGCGCTGTGGAAGAAACGCCTGTTTGGCGAGATCGCGCCGCAACTTGCTTTCCGCGACGACGAGCACTTCCGCGCATCCTGGGGCGTGGAACTGAAATTGGAACTGGTGATCGACTGAGCAGCCGATCCGACAGACTCCCAGGGCTACTTGACGACCTTCAGCGCGGGACGACCACCGCCCGATGGGGGCCGGGGTTCGCCATCGCCATCCGGCGGACCGGAATCGTCCGCATCCTCCGAAAACAACATGCCATGTCCGTTCTCTCGCGCGTAGATCCCCAGCACGGCGGCCGGGGGCACGAAGATATCCGTCGGCATGCCACCAAAGCGGGCGTTGAACGAGATCATGTCATTGCCCAGGTTCAGGTCCCGCACGGCTCCCGGTGCGATATTCAGCACGATCTGGCCGTCGTTGACATATGCCTTCGGAACCTCGACGCCCGTTGCGCGGGCATCCACCAGCAGATGCGGCGTCAAATCGTTGTCGACCAGCCATTCGTGCATGGCGCGGATCAGGTAGGGGCGGTTCGGCGTCACGTCGTTCAGCCCCGCATCTCGCGTTCGAGTTCCGTCAGGCTGTCCTGGAATGCCTGACGGGAGAAGATACGCTCGGCATAGGCTTGCAGCGGCTTGGCCTTGGGGCCGGGGTCGACACCCAGCATCGGCAGGCGCCACAGCAACGGCGCGACGCTGCAATCGACAAGGGAGAACTCCTCGCTCATGAAGAACGGCCGCGCATCGAAGATCGGCGCGGTGGAGATCAGACTCTCCTTCAACTCCTTGCGCGCCTTAGTCGCATCCTTGCCACCCGCCAGAATACGTTCGACCAGGCTGTACCAGTCCCGATTGACACGGTACTGCAACAGGCGGCTGGCGGTGCGCGATACCGGATCGACCGGCAGCAATGGCGGGTGCGGGAATCGCTCGTCGAGATATTCCATCGCGATCATCGCGTCGTACACGGTCAGATCCCGGTCGGCAAAGGTCGGCAGCGTGCCGTAGGGATTGAGGTCCATCACGTCCTCGGGCAACGCCAGTGGATCGACATCGATGATATCCACCGTGACGTTCTTCTCCGCGAGGACAAAGCGCACCCGGTGACAATCGATACTCTGCGGGTCTGAATACAGCGTCATGACAGATCGTTTATTCGAAACAACGGACATTTAATACTCCACCACGGAAAACACAAAGGGGGCGCATGACCTCGTCAGGCGCCCCCAGGAACCGGAAATCAGTGCGCTCAGTGCACGTCTTTCCAGTACTCCTTCTTCAAAAAATACGCCAGTATCGAGAAGATCAGCAGGAAGCCTATCACCCAGATCCCCATGCTCTTGCGCTTCAATTGAGCCGGCTCCGAGACATAGGCGAGAAAGCTCACCAGATCACGCACCATGGCGTCGAACTCCTCCGGGGACATCGTGCCCGGCTTGACGCGCTCGAAACCCTCGAACACCTCGTGCTCGTGACCGCTGTCATCCTTTTCGGTGCGGTACTTGGCGATCTGCATTCCGTGGAGTTCCCACAGCACGTCCGGCATGCCCACATCCTTGAAGACGTGGTTGTTCACGCCAAACGGACGCGAGGGATCCAGGTAGAAACTGCGCAGATAGGTGTACAACCAATCCGCGCCGCCCTTCTTCGCGCGCACGATCAGGCTCAGGTCCGGCGGCGCCGTGCCAAACCATTTCTCCGCGTCGGCCTTCGGCATCGCGTTCTTCATGGTCTGGCCGAATTTCGCGCCGGTGAACACGAGGTTGTCCATCACCGCCTCCTTGCTCAGGCCGAGATCGACCGCCATCCGCTCGTAACGCTGATAGCTCAGCGCATGACAGCCCTGGCAGTAGTTCACGTAGTATTTCGCGCCACGCTGAGCCGCCGCCTTGTTGTTGAGATCGATGTCCGCGCTATCCAGGTGGACACCGGTATTCGCGAATGCCGCTACCGGGGCGACCAGTAAAAGCAGCACGCTGATTAGCTTTTTCATTCGGTTACCCTCTCTGGCACAGGTTTGGTCTTGTCCATCTTGCTGTAGATCGGCATCAGCAGGAAGAACAGGAAGTACAGCACGCCGAAGAACTGCGCGAGCATGGTGCGTCCCGGCGTTGCCGGCTGCGTACCCAGATAACCGAGCACGATGAAGGAAACCACGAAGATCGCAAGCGCCGACTTGAAGATCAGCCCCTTGTAGCGAATCGACTTCACCGGACTGCGATCCAGCCATGGCAGCAGAAACAGCACCACGATCGCCGCGCCCATCGCCACCACGCCGAGGAACTTGTCCGGCACGGCGCGCAGAATCGCGTAGAACGGCGTGAAATACCACAACGGCACGATATGCTCGGGTGTCTTCAATGGATTGGCCGGGGTGAAGTTGTCGGGCTCAAGGAACCAGCCGCCAAACTCCGGCGCCCAGAACACGATCGCCGAGAAGATCATCAGGAACACGCCCACGCCGACGATGTCCTTCACCGAGTAATACGGGTGGAACGGAATGCCATCCGCCGGCGCCTTGTCGCTCCAGCGATTGCCCTTCGGGCCCTTCTTGATCTCGACACCGTCCGGATTGTTGGAACCCACCGCGTGCAATGCGACGATGTGGAAGAACACCAGCATCACCAGGATCAGCGGCACCGCGATGACGTGGAAGGCGAAGAAGCGGTTCAGCGTTGCGTCCGAGATGACGTAATCACCACGAATCCACAACGCCAGATCATCACCGACCACCGGTATCGCACCGAACAGCGAGATGATCACCTGCGCGCCCCAGTAGGACATCTGGCCCCACGGCAGCAGGTAACCCATGAAGGCCTCCGCCATCAGGGCGACATAGATCAACATGCCGAAGATCCACACCAGCTCGCGCGGTTTTCTGTACGAACCGTACATCAGTCCACGGAACATGTGCAGATAGACGACGATGAAGAAAGCCGATGCGCCGGTGGAATGCAGATAGCGGATCAGCCATCCCCAGTCGACATAGCGCATGATGTATTCGACGGAACCGAACGCCAGCTCGGCATCCGGCTTGTAGTTCATGGTCAGGAAGATACCGGTGATGATCTGGTTGACCAGAACCAGCATCGCCAATGAACCGAAGTAATACCAGAAGTTGAAATTCTTCGGCGCGTAATATTGGGCCAGATGCTCGTTCCAGACCTTGGTCAAAGGAAAACGGTCATCGATCCAACCCACCATACTCGTCAGCATGCTCATCAGGCAGCCCCCCCATCGTCACCAATCAGAATCGTTGTATCGCTGAGGTACTGATGCGGTGGCACGACCAAATTGGTCGGCGCCGGCACGCCCTTGTACACGCGCGCGGCCAGATCGAAACGGGAACCATGGCACGGGCAGAAGAAACCGCCCTTCCACTCTGGTCCGAGGTCAGCCGGCGCCATTTCCGGCCGGTAGGTCGGGGAACAGCCCAGGTGCGTGCAGATGCCCACAGCCACCAGGTACTCCGGCTTGCGCGAGCGGTACGCGTTCTTGCAGTAGGGCGGCTGCTGCGGCACCTCTGAATTCGGGTCGCGCAGCTTGTCGTTCAACGACGGCAGATCGGCCAGATTCTGTTTGGTGCGAAATACGATCCAGACCGGCTTGCCGCGCCACTTCACGCGCATCAACTGTCCGGGTTCAAGCTTACTGATATCCGCTTCCGCTGGTGCGCCCAGCGCCTTTGCTTTGGCACTCGGTTGCATCGATGCCACGAATGGAACCGCGACATACACAGCACCGACCGCACCGACAACGGATGTCGCCGCGACCAGCATGCGGCGCTTCTTTAGATCAACGCCATCTGCACTCATTATGGTTTAACTCCCCAAGGCTGGAAGGCCAGCGGCGCTATCCGGGTATTCAGAAAGCACCACGTTCGAACTGGCCGAAAAATACACCGATAGGTAATACTCTAATATTGGCGCGTCATTGTCGTACAAATACCGCGCCAACGTCAAGTAATCCAAGGACTTAAACCCAGGTTAAAATAACGTGCCATTGATCCGCGTCAGGCCGGGTTCGGTATCTCGACATAGGTGTGCTCCAGGCCGAAGCGGGCGGCCAGGTGCGCGCCCAACGCCCGTACCCCGTAGCGCTCCGTGGCATGATGACCGGCGGCGAAGTAATGGATACCCAGCTCGCGCGCCAGATGCGTGGTCTGCTCGGAGATCTCGCCGCTGATATACGCCTGGGCGCCCGCCTCGGCGGCCTGTTCGATATAGCCCTGCGCGCCCCCGGTACACCAGGCGACGCGCGTGACCGGCCGATCGCACGCGGCAATATGCAGCGGCTCCCGGTCGAGGGCGTCGGCGATGCGCCGCCGCAGCATGCCGGCATCGATCGGGCTCTCCAGATCGGTCGCCCATACCAGCGAGCCCTCCGCCACCGGGCCGGCGGACCCGCTCAGACCCAGGCGCTCGCCGAGCTGGCGGTTGTTGCCAAGTTCGGGATGCGCGTCCAGCGGCAGATGGTAGGCCAGCAGGCTGACATCGTGACGCAGCAGCGCGGCAACGCGCCGCCCCTTCAGACCGGTCAGTGGCGCCGGCTCGCCGCGCCAGAAATAGCCGTGATGCACCAACAGCACGTCGGCATCCGCCTCGATCGCCGCGTCGACCAGCGCCTGGGACGCGGTCACCCCGGAGACGATCCGCCTTACCTCGTGGCCCGCCTCGACCTGAAGGCCGTTCGGGCAATAGTCATCGAAAGCGCCGACATTCAACATCCGATCGCAATAGTCCACCAATTCACGCAACGCAAGCATCCGATCCCCCATGCCAGTACAATACCCGACCGAACCCTCGGCCCGGAGCCATCCAAGAAACCATGCTCATCCACCGTTTTCTGCTGTTCGTCATCGCATCGATCCTGGCCGGCCTGATCGCCGGCTATGTCGCCTTGCAATTCGGCAACCAGGATCAGTCCGTGCGCATTCGCGAGGCCACGAACCGGCCCCGGGCGGCGGATGTAACGCCACCATTCAGCTACGCCGCCGCGGTACGCGCCGCCGCGCCGTCGGTGGTCAACATCTATACCGCCAAGATTACCACCCAGCGCGAAAACCCGCTGCTGAAAGACCCCTACCTGCGGCGCTACTACGGCAGCCGCCTCGGGCAACCGCGCAAACATATCGAGACCAGCCTGGGTTCCGGCGTGATCATCTCGGCGAACGGCCTGATCCTGACCAACCACCATGTCATTCAGGAAGCCGACGCCATCAAGGTCTTCCTGAACAACGGTCGCAGCCTGGACGCGCGCGTGCTCGGCGCCGACAGCGACGCCGACATCGCCGTGCTGAAGGTGGACGCCACCGATCTGCCGACCATCCCGGTGGCGCACTCGGCCGATGTGCGCGTCGGTGATGTCGCGCTGGCGATCGGCAACCCGTTCGGCGTCGGCCAGACGGTGACCATGGGCATCATCAGCGCCACCGGGCGCAACCACCTCGGCATCAACAC
>JALULB010000119.1 GCA_027041035.1 Sedimenticola sp.
CCCGGGTATTCCGCATCCCCCGGGCTTTCCGCAAGCTGGAGCCGCAAGCCAGCTACCCCGGGCTACTCACGGCCACGCCATCGCGCGCCGTGGCGGCGCCCGCCAGCAAGGATGCGCCACCGGCTTCAACGGAACGCAAGTCATTGAAGAAGGCTGAAGCGGCAAAGCCCACGAAGGGGGATATTCCAACAGCCGCTAAGGCGTCTCCGACGACTTGACCGCTTCGACGACGTGCGCCAATTCCTCCTCGACCGCCTGGTCGATATGGATGGCCTCGTCGATGTCGATCGCGCCGGCTTCCGGGTCGACATACACGCTGGCGTCCAGCTTGGCTTCGCTCTTCGCCACGACGCAGGAGACCACCGCGTCGCCGGAGACGTTCACCGCCGTGCGTATCATGTCCATCAAGCGGTCCACGCCGAGGATCAGGCCGATGCCCTCGATCGGCAACCCCACCTGGGTAAATACCATCGACAGCATGATCAGGCCGACGCCGGGCACGCCGGCTGTGCCGACCGACGCCAGTACCGACATCAGGATCACGGTCAGATAGCCACCGAAACCCAGGTCGACGTTGTAGACATTCGCGATGAACACCGTCGCGACGCCCTGCATGATCGCCGTGCCATCCATGTTGATGGTCGCGCCGAACGGGATCGTGAACGATGCCACCGAGTTGTCCACTCCCATACGCTCGGTGACGGTTCGCAAGGTCACCGGGATGGTCGCGTTGGAACTCGCGGTGCTGAAGGCGAATACCTGGGCGTTGCGGATCTTCTTCAGGAACATCGCCGGACTCAGGCCGGAGAACAGCTTCAGCACCAGCATCAGGGTCACGAACAGATGCGCCAGCAGCGCGCCGGTCAGCACCAGCACATAACCGGCCAGTTGGCCCAGCAGATCCAGACCCAGATTGGCCATCGAGCGCGCGATCAACGCGAACACCGCGTAGGGCGCGACCGACATGACGATGGTCACCATCTTCATCATGATCTCGTTGGCGATCTCGGCGCCCTCGATGAAACTCCGCGCCTTCTTGCCGACCATCAGCATGCTGATGCCCACAAGTATCGAGAAGAAGATCAACGGCAACATGTCACCGTTCGCCATCGCCTTCACCGGGTTCGTCGGGATGATGCTGATCAGCACCTCGCTGAGCGGCGGCGCCTCCTTGCCGGTGAAGGTCGCCGCGCTGACCTGGTTCATGCCCTCGCCGATGCCGGCGAACGCCGCGATGGTGATCGCCGAGGCGATCGCGATCGCCGTGGTCAGCATGTACAGCGCGAACGACTTGCCGCCGACACGCCCCAGGGTGTTGATGTTGCCGATGCCGCAGACACCGCAGATCAGCGAGAAGAACACCAACGGCACGACCAGCATCTTCAATGCATTGATGAACATCTTGCCGACGACGAAGAAGAGCCCATCGACGACATAGGTGTTGATAAAACCGCCCGGCGTGTTCAGGCCGCCGAGATTGATCGCCAGGCCGATGGCAATACCGATCGCCATGCCGAGCAGCACCTTCAGCGTCAGGCTCATCTTCTTTTCCGTACTCATGTCTCTCGTTCCCAATGTCGATATCGATTGGCGGCAACTATATAGGCGTCGCTAACTCCCGTCGACAATTCCGCGACGAAACCGGCATTGATTTATGGACCGACCGGTTCTATTCTTGAAAGCATGACTATCGGCAGACCGCTACAATTCGACCCCGACCAGGCCCTGGATACCGCGATGCGGCTGTTCTGGCGCAAGGGCTACGAATCGACATCCTTGCAGGATCTGTTGAACGCCACCGGCCTGTCGAAAAGCAGCTTCTACCAGGCGTTCAAGAGCAAGAGCCGGCTATTCCAACGCGCCATCCAGCACTACAAGAAACACTTGACCGACGATCTGCGCGCGCAACGGCAGCAAGCCGGTTCGGGACGGGCCTTTATCGAGGCACTGTTCCGCAACGTTGCCGATGAAACCAGCGGCCCGGACTCACGACGGGGCTGCCTGTTGATGAACACCGCAAACGAGTTCGCGCAGAGCGACGCCGACATCGCCCGGCTCGTCAGCAACAGCCTGGATAGAATCGTCGTCATCTTCGAAGAGGCGATCAGACAGGCGCAGAGCGAAGGCACGATCGACCAGAACAAAGACGCCCGTGCTCTGGCGGTCTATCTGCTCAGCAACATGAGCGGCCTGAAGAACATGGTGAAGGCCGGCGCGGACAGGGCAACCATCGAAGGAATCGTCGACATCACCCTCTCGGCACTGGATTGACCGCCCCCAATTTTATTTGAAATATTATCCCGCCGTCTCGGGTCTATTTTTGGACCATTCGGTCCGTAACCAACTTAACCCACGAGGAATACAGCATGCACTTTACACTACACACCGTTGAATCCGCCCCTGAAGCCGTGCAACCCGACCTGAAAGCGGCGCGGTCGGCTTTCGGTTCGATCCCCAATCTCTATCGTGGACTGGCCAATGCGCCCGCCGCATTGAAAGTCTACCTGGCATGCAACAAAGCCTTGGGCGAATGCGCCAACCTGACACCGATCGAACAGCAAGTCGTCTACCTGACGGTAAGCACGGAGAACGCATGCGGCTACTGCGTCGGCGCGCATTCCGTGCTCGCCGGCATGGCGAAGATGCCGAACGACATCCTTCGACAGCTACGCGAGCAGCGCCCGCTCTCGGACCCCAGGCTGAACGCATTGAGAAACTTCGCGCTGGCGGAAATGGAACATCGCGGCTGGGTTCCGGAGCAGACACTCAACGCGTTTCTGGAGGCGGGATACGATCAACGTCATATCCTGGAAGTCATCACCATTCTGGCGCAGAAAACCCTGAGCAACTACTACAACCACTTGGCCCAAACGCCATTGGACGATATGTTCAAGTCCATGGAATGGGCGCCCGCCGGCCAGACGGCTTAAAAAGCGCCGGATTCGGTCACTTGGCTGAATCCGGCTGCATGCCAAACAGGCGCTATCACAGGCCGCTGGCAACAGGAAATGTGTCGCTCTAGGAGTCTGACGGATTTAACCGATCGTAGCGAGGGAAAGCCATTTTGAGTCCGTTTTTTCGTTCGCTTGAGGCGAATAGTCATTCTATTTAACGAAAGTGAACGGGAAAACGGGCCAAAAGGGCTTTTCCGCAGTAGGTCAGCGTTAAATCCGACAGGCTCCTAGGCATGCAGCCAAAACCTTCGATCAACCCCGACCCTCAGATACAGGAAAGCCCATGAATACATCTCTCGGCCCGAACCCGCTTGCCAGCCTGTTCAACCGCCATAAGCATGCGGAAACCATCCACTTCAGGGATAGCCAGCTAGCCATTCATTGCAGCCGGAGAGCGAAAGAACAGATACGACGGCGCGATATACCGTTGATCGTGGAAATGCAGATCTATTTCTCCTGCCTAGTGCAAAAACGCGTACTTTTTCACGATACTTATGAACACGACAGCACACCCGTCAACGACAAACTCGCCGTCGCGCTGCGCACAGTCGAATCGGACAGATGCGACCCCGAACATTTTCACAACCATCACCCGGTCCAAAGAGAACTGACATCGGCCGCCGCCAGAAAAATGCGCGCCAAGACGCTGTTTATCGACTACATCGACAACGACTGGGTGGGCAGTTTCAGTATTTAGCCGCCAAGCCCCGCCAGCTTCTCGTGAATCAGGTGCAACAATGCCGCATCGGGCAATAGAACGCTTGCGATGCCGACAGCGGCTTGAATGGCGACGGCCGCTTCAGCCTTCCGGCCTTTTGAAATCGCTACGCGCGCGCTCGACCCTGGCCCTGACGACACAGCCTTCGACATGATCGTTGATCAACCCCATCGCCTGCATGAAGGCATACGCCGTGGTCGGCCCGACGAACTTCCAACCCAGCTTCTTCAGATCTTTCGACAAGGCGATCGATGCTGCGGATGTCGAAGCCGACTGAGGCTTCGCGAGCCGCGCGGGATCAGGCTCGTAACGCCAGACAAAAGCCGCCAGCGAACCCTCCCGCTCGACCAGCTCCCGCGCCCGCCGCGCGTTGTTGATCACCGCCTCGATCTTGCCGCGATGACGAAC
>JALULB010000120.1 GCA_027041035.1 Sedimenticola sp.
CGCTATTTAACGAGAATCAGGGGGGAATCCAGCCAAATTCAGCTTTTCCGCACGCCTACAGGGATGTAGGTAGGTAGAGCAATGCAGGAGCAATTACCGAGTAGGTTCTCTATTCTCGGACAACCTCCCTGGCCAGCCAAAGGCGTAATAAGCGACGAGTTCACTTCCCAAGCGTCGCTGTATTGTCATGATAGGCGGTGAAGGCCGTGTATAGTCCACATAACTGACGTTATCTGGTTCACAGTTTTCGTAAAAATACCGTTGCTCGCGGTGGTCGGCTGATATGGTGTGCGCCGCTGCTCAAGATGGCGGAGCCCAAGTAGAGAGCAATTTCCGTGGCTCAAGGAGACCGGGTGGGTAAACCCGGCGATTTGTTCGAATCCGGCGTGGATTCGACGTGGTCAATGCAAGCCTATGTAGCGCTTGCCCGTTTTTGCCGATGTCGGCTAAAGAATTGATTATCGCTGTCGTAACAGGGTGAACGCGTTGCAGGAATGGGATTTTGATTCTCAATTTTCGTACGCCTGGCCGAGTCTGCATACGCTATCGATTCTACTAACCTTGGATAATAATCGCCAATGAGCATTATAAGTGTACTTTCACCCCCCTTTTACCTAATTCTGGCTTTTCTTTCTTTGCATCCTGTAGCCGCCGTCGCGGACTGGGAGATTGGCCTCGATAATCAGCCACGACCTGGAAAGAATGGCAGTATTGCAATAAGCTACAAAACAGCCGGAGTGGTTTCTTCCCAGTTTATTGGCTGGGACAAGAATTCGAATAACAACTGGGTATGGGCGGGCACTCGATTCTTGTACGTGGATGAGACTCCTGAATACACTACATTCACGGGTAGCGTTTCCAATCTCGGCATCGAGTATACCGGTGAGTTGAGGTCCGCGATACCTTCCGGTCAGGAATGGACATTCGATTGGAACCGGAAAGAGAATCATGCCAATGCTGTTGGCTATGGCATTGAGTTCAAGGTAGACCTTTTCGCTCCCAGCCTTGTCGGACATGCACCCGGAATTGTATTGTTGCCAAACAATACGGGATGGCAGCTCGAAACCGATGGGCAGCCTAGGGTCAAGGTTGTTTTCGATCCCCCTCTTCAGGATATCGCCGAGTCACAAGGAAGGATTCGCGCCCTCTTTTTCAGGAGCGTATCGGTCGGGCAAAGCTCGACCAAGATGACGATCTCCCTGCCGGCCGGCTCGACGACATATACCCAGGTAGATCAGGCATGGGGTGGGAAACCCGATTCGAGCTGGGTTCCCCTGGCACTCGATCAGGAAAACTCACCGGTGGACCTGAGTTTTCTCAATGATGAAAACAAACCCATCGATCGACATGGGTTCCTGAAGCGTCAGGGTGATCGGCTGGTATTCGAGGATGGCACCGAAGCCAGATTCTGGGGGACGAATCTTCAGGCGGCCGCGCTGTTCCGGACCGATGACGACAATATTCCGTTGCAGGCTAAGCGGATAGCGAAACTTGGTTTCAATCTGGTGAGAATCCACCATATGGATTCGATTTGGGTCAGGCCGAATATCTTTGGAGATCGAGCGGATAACACGCTACACCTGCTTGCATCTTCTTTTGATAAGCTCGATCGGTGGATATATCACCTGGAGCAGAATGGCATATATGTCTGGCTCGACCTCCATGTCGGCAGAATCCTGACCGACAAGGACGGTATCAGCAACTTTAATGAGTTGTCTAGACGCAAGGGAGATTTACGCGGCTATAATTACTTCAATGAAAGCATCGAAGCCGCGATGAAGCAGTTCAATGAAGATTATCTTGGCCACCTGAATCCCTATACCGGCCATGCCTATGCAAATGATCCCGGTATTGTCAGTGCGTTGATCACTAATGAAAATGATCTGACACGCCATTTCGGTAATCTGATGCTGCCCAATAAGGGCGCGCCACTGCACCACGAGGTCTTCAGCGAGGAAGCCACGGCATTCGCCGAAGCCAATGGCTTCTCGCCGAATCGTGTCACGCGTACCTGGCTGCCGGGCGAATCCAAGCTTTTCCTTGGTGATGTGGAGCACCGCTTCAATCAACGCATGATCGACCACTTGGTCAACACCGTGGGTTTCGAGGGTGTGCTGATGACGACAAGTCTGTGGGGAAATATGTCGTTGAACGGTATCGCGTCCCTGACGGACGGGGACATGATCGATGTCCACCAGTACCTCGGAGATGGATTCTTGTGGAAGGATCCCCGCTATGCCGCCAACTTTGTCAGCCTGATCGCCGCCGCCCAGGTGGAAAACATGCCATTGGCCATTTCAGAATGGAATATGAGTCGCTACCCAGCCACCGATCGCTTCCTGGCGCCAATCTATATGGCGAGTATCGCCAGTCTGCAGGGCTGGGATATGCCGATACTGTATGGCTATTCTCAAGCCTCCCTGAATGGTTGGGTGAAAACAGACAACTGGTCGTCATACATGGATCCCGGACTCATGGGGATCATGCCGGCGGCGGCTTTGCTCTACCGGCGGGGGGACGTTTCGTCCGCGGTGTCGACCTATCGCGTCGCGCCGTCGGAGCAGGAACTGTTCTATCAGGATCTCAGCGCCAAGACATCGACGGCGATCCGCACGCTCGCGGAACAGAGCGCGCTGATACTGCACCCGGCCGAGCCGGCTTCACTGCCATGGCTGCATGCGGAGAACTTCTCCGGCGTGGCTCAGGATATTCTCGATCTCGATCAGGACTACCTGGGCAACGTTTCTTCGGTTACCTCGGATACCGGTGAGATCACGCGCAACTGGCGAGACAAGACATTCATCGTCGATTCAGATCGCTCCAAGGTGGCGGAGGGCTTCATTGCCGGGCGTTATATCGACCTGAATGGCGTGTCCCTCGATATCCGGAAACCGCTGGCAGCCCTGGTTGCCGTGCAGAGCCTGAGCAACGATGCAATCTCCCAGGCCCGGAGCATCCTGGTCTCGGTGATTGCCCGCACCGTACCGGTTTCCGGTAGCCACTTGGGCGAGTTTCTCAGCGAGGAGATTGAAGGGGATATCAGCATCGTCGCACCCGCCGGGCTGACCGTGCACGCGGTGCTGGCGAGCGGCGAGCGCATTCCGGCGACCTATCATGTGAGCGGCGACAGCTACAGGATTCCGCTTGAGGCGAATCCCGGCGTGAGATGGTTCATCCTCGACGAGAGTGGGGACGCGGGTAACGGCGGTGGCGGCAATCCACCCCCGTCGACCGGGTCCGTCGATATCGTTCTTCAGGATGGACTAAATGGTTACACGGGTACCGAGGATGCTTGGCTCGATGTCTGGCTGAAGACGACAAATCGTGGCAGCGACAGCAAGCTGATGGACAAGGACGGATGGTTTCGCACCCTCATCCGCTTTCCAATCTTTCAATCGGAAGGTGGCCCGGTCCCTGATGGCGCGACCATCGAGAAGGCGGAATTGGGTTTGTATAAGATCTCTTACTATGATCATGTCTTTGCCGCCTGCCGGGTGCTTCAGCCTTGGCGGGAGAGCAGCGTCAATTGGAGCTACCGTCAGCAGGGCGTGCCATGGGCGGAGGGCGGCGCGGCTAAATCCGGTGTCGATATCGCGGCGGATTGCGAGGGTAGCGCATCGGTCGACTTCTCTCCCGAGCAGTGGCTGACACTCGATGTCACCAACAGTGTCCAGGCCATCGCCACGGGCGCGGCCAACAATCACGGTTGGTTGCTCAGAGGGTTGTCGGGCAACAACAACGCCAAGCGCTTCAACAGCAGTGAAGCGACGGACAGTGCGTTTCGTCCCCGATTGACGGTGACTTATTCGAGCAAGTAAGCCGTGGGGTATTCGCTACCTTCAAGACCGATAGGGTGAGGTGCATGGATGCGCCGAACAACAAGATTGGGAAAACAGACCGATTCCGTACTGCCGCGGCAGATTACCCCTAACGTTCATGAGTCCATTTGCCACACCCCTGATCATGGAAGATGATAGAGGCGTGCGGAGCGACAGCGGTAGAGGCCGGTCACTATTTTGATGGCATCGCGACCGCGATCCCTAACATGGCCC
>JALULB010000121.1 GCA_027041035.1 Sedimenticola sp.
CGGCTTCACCGCGCAACGCACGATGCGCACCGCGCAGCAACTCTACGAAGGCATCGATGTCGGCAACGGCGCGATCGGCCTGATCACCTACATGCGTACCGACTCGGTGAACCTCGCCAACGAGGCGCTGGACAGTATCCGCGCCTACATCGGCGAGACCTACGGCGCGGACCAGATCCCGAAGACGCCACGCCACTTCAAGACCAAGTCGAAAAACGCCCAGGAAGCACACGAAGCCATCCGCCCGGCGTCGATGGAATACCCGCCGGAAAAGATCAAGGCAAAGCTGAGTTCCGACCAACTGAAGCTGTACACGCTGATCTGGAAGCGCACCGTCGCCTGCCAGATGATCCACGCGACGATACACACCGTGACCATCGAATTCGCCTGCGGCGAAGGCAACCGGTTCCGCTCCAGCGGCTCGACCATCGCCAAGCCCGGCTTCATGAGCGTCTACCTGGAAGGCACCGACGACAGCAAGAAGCCCGCCGACGACAAGGAAAAGCTGTTGCCGCCGATGCAGGAAGGCGACAGCGTCAAACTCGAAAAGATACGCAGCGAACAACACTTCACCGAACCGCCACCGCGCTTCAACGAAGCCTCGCTGGTGAAGGCGCTGGAGGAATACGGTATCGGCCGGCCCTCGACCTACGCCTCGATCATCTCGACCCTGCAGGATCGCGGCTACGTCGAGATGGAGAAGAAGCGCTTCCACCCGACGGATGTCGGGCGCATCGTCAACAAATTTCTCAGCAGCTACTTCACGCGCTATGTCGACTACGAGTTCACCGCCCATCTGGAGGACGAACTGGATGCCGTCGCGCGCGGCGAAGAGGAATGGGTACCGCTGTTGCGCAAGTTCTGGCAACCGTTCAAGGAGCGCATCGACGACACCGACAAGAACGTCAAGCGCTCCGATGTCACCCAGGAGAAGATCGACGAGAAATGCCCGAAATGCGGCAAACCGCTGTCGATCCGCCTTGGCCGTCACGGGCGTTTCATCGGCTGCACCGACTACCCGGAATGCGACTACACGCGCAACCTCGGCGACGACAGCGAGCGCGCCGAACCGGAAAAGGTCGAGGGCCGCGCGTGCCCGGACTGCGGCGGCGACCTGGTGATAAAGACCGGCCGCTATGGCAAGTTCATCGGCTGTGGCAACTACCCCGATTGCAAGCACATCGAACCGCTGGAAAAACCCACCGACACCGGCGTGACCTGCCCGAAATGCAATGAAGGCAGCCTGATGAAACGCAAGTCACGACGTGGCAAGATCTTCTACTCCTGCTCGCGCTACCCGAAGTGCGACTACGCGATCTGGAACGAACCGGTCGCCGAACCCTGTCCGCAATGCGGCTGGCCGATCCTGACGATCAAGACCACCAAGCGACGCGGCACAGAGAAGGTCTGCCCGCAGAAGGACTGTTCTTTCGCCGAACAGATCGAAGCGCCGGAGTAACGACGCGGCGCGTGGCCTACCGCTCAGCGCCCCGCGCGCCGGAATCGATACGAGCCGGCCGATTCATTCGGTTTCGGCCTCCCCCTGTCTTGATTCCCTCTCTCCCCACCCCATATTAACCGGCACGCACCGCCCGGTTTGACGGCGGAATCATCGGAGAGAAACAATGAAAATGAATATCACCTACCGCAACCTGCGCGAGGAAGAGCACGAGGCCACCCGGCACTTCCTCGAACAACAGATCACGCGCCATCTGAATCCCCATATCGAGTCCTTCAACCCCGAGTTGCGCCAACTGCACGCGACCATCGAACAACGCAAGCACCTATACCATGTCAGCCTGAGACTGCACCTGCCACCCAGGAAACTGCTCGTTGCCCAGGCGGAGCAGGACGACCTGCGCGGCGCCATCCAGCACGCGGTCGCCGACCTGGCCCGGCAGGCCGAGCGGCATCACGCGCGCATCAGCGGTCGCGAGGCGTGGAAGCGCAAGAGCCGCCGGGAACGCATCCGCAAGATGAAGGCCGCGCGCACGCCCGCCGAGGCGCCGACCGACAGCCACGAGGTGATACTCGCCAGGCTGTTGCCGCGCCTGGAATCCTACATCCGCCATGAGTTGACCTATCTACGCGCCAATGGCGACCTGCTGGACGACTACCCGACCGTCAGCGACATCCGCGACGAGGCATTCCTGCGCCTGGAGAGCGAAGCGGACATCCGCGACGCCGACGAAGACAAGCTCTACCGGATGCTGTTGAAACACGTCGTCCAGATCCTCCACGAAGAGGTCGAGAAAACCCGCGAGCACGCCAACGACGTATCACTGGAGTCGCGCGCGCCGGAGACACCAGAGGAGCAGGCGGAGGAGATGGTCGAAGAGGAGATCAACGAGTTCTACCAGCCCGACGAGGTGCTGCATATCGAGGACCTGATCCCCGACACGCATGTCGTCACGCCCGAACAGCAGGCCGAGGCCGAACGGCTCGACAGCAGCTACAATCTGCTCGCCAGCTTCCCCATCGTCTGGCGTCGGGTGGTGATGCTCGTCCACCGCGAGGGGCTCTCACCGGAAGACGTGGCGCGCGACATACTGCGCACCGACACCGCGACCATCCTGAACATCCTGGAACATGCCGAAGCCTTCATCCAGGCGCACCTGGAAGCCAAGGGCGTCGCGCCGAAACCCCTGTCCAGCATGTTGAAGCAACTGCCGGGCAAGCGCTGAAGCGATGCCGCGAAGAGCTGTCCGCCGGTTTGCGCTTTCGGGCAAGGGGCGCGCTTGACTGATCAGCCGGCCTCCACCGGCGTGCCTTGCAGGGACCTCAGGGTCTCGCCGGTCGGGCTTTTCCATGCGATCAGGCCGTTCACCGAACCGCCGATCAGCACGCCAGCGGCATTCGACGGAGAGGAGAATCGATAGTCTTGGCGGAACTCCAGGCCGCCGTCGTTTTCCACCAGCACGCCACGCTCCCGAAGCTGTTGGCGAAGCTCATGCAGGTAAGCCGGGATGGAGGGTACCTCGTCGAGCCGGGCGCGCGAGCCAGCGAATACGACGAAACCTTCGGGAAACTCCCGCCCCTGCCCTTGCGCGCCGCGCTCCGACAACCGGAGTATCCTTGCCGAGTCCACCTCGACGCCCGGGTCCGTCGCCAGCTCAAATGCATCGATACCGAGAAGCGGGTAGATCAGCAGCATTTCGTGAAGAAACCATTCCGCATCGGCCCTGTCGGCCTCGGAAAGCGATGGCTGCGAGGGCGACGCGGTGTTCTCCAACTCCCACTGTTTGGCGGCCCGGGCTAACGCGATAAGCCGTGCTTCCAGATAGCGCACATGCGCCTTGTTCAACGCGGCGTTGCTGCTGCTGAAAGCGACGAAGCGTGTCCAGAAATCCTTGCCGCCGGCATGCTGCTTGAGGCGTTCACGCAATACGTCGGCTTCGCCGACATACAGACGCGGCGCTCCACCCTCGCCCGGGCCACTCAGCACATAGACACCCGGACGCGTCAGCTCCTCGCGATTCAAAACCTCGGCCAACTGTGCGCGACTCGCCACCACGGCGATACCGGTCCAGTTGGATTTCTCGACGATCCTGATACCCTCCGGGGAACCGTTCACGAGAAACAGTCGAATCGAAGTGGGCCGGGCCCGAGGCATGTCCATGGCAATCACCTTCAGCTGATTTTCACCGTACAGACTAACGTTTCAAGCCTGGGATTTCCATTCAGTCACGCGCCCGACCGGACTGGAAACCGGCCCCGGCTTACGGTATCTTCGCGACTTTTCACATTCCGGGCATTTCCCATGAACAAGCCTTTTGTCGCGGTGCTGATGGGCTCCGATTCCGACCTGCCGGTCATGCAGGCCACGCTGGATATCCTGCGCCAGTTCGATATTCCGTTCGAGGTCAAGATCACCTCGGCGCACCGCACCCCGGCCGCCACGCATGACTATGTGAGCGACGCGGACCAGCGAGGCTGCGCGGTATTCATCGCCGCCGCCGGGTTGGCCGCGCACCTGGCCGGCGTCACCGCCGGCCTGACGATCAAGCCGGTCATCGGGATTCCACTGGACGCCGGGC
>JALULB010000122.1 GCA_027041035.1 Sedimenticola sp.
GCCCGCGCTGGTGCAACACATGGCCGGCCTGGTCGACGGCTTCGATATCGCCTCGCACGGCGAGATGCGCGTCGCGCTGGACGCCGGCGTCGATCCCGCCGAGATGAGCTTTGCCGGCCCGGGCAAATCGAACACCGAGCTGGAGGCCGCTGTCGCCGCCGGCGTCACCGTGAACCTGGAATCCGAGGGCGAGGCCGAGCGCATCACCGCGATCGGCGAGCGCATCGGCATCCAGCCGCGCGTCGCGGTGCGCGTGAACCCGGACTTCGAGCTGAAGGCCTCCGGCATGAAGATGGCCGGTGGCGCGAAACCCTTCGGCATCGACGCCGAGCGCGTGCCCGCCCTGCTGCAATGGATCGGCGGGCGGGATCTGCATTTTCGCGGCTTCCACATCTTCTCCGGCTCACAGAACCTGAAGCCCGAGGCATTGATCGAAGCCAACAACAAGACCTTCGAACTCGCCATCCGTCTGGCGGAATCCGCGCCGACACCGGTGGAACTGCTGAACATCGGCGGCGGTTATGGCATCCCCTACTTCCCCGGCGAGCAACGCCTGGACCTGAAACCGGTGGCCGACAATCTCGATGCCCGACTTCCCGGCGTGAAACAGGCCCTGCCCGGCGCCGAGATCGTCGTCGAACTCGGTCGCTACCTGGTCGGCGAGGCCGGCGTGTACATCTGCGAGGTCATCGACAAAAAGGTCTCGCGCGACAAAACCTACCTGATCACCAACGGCGGCCTGCACCACCACCTCGCCGCCTCCGGCAACTTCGGCCAGGTGATACGCAAGAACTACCCGGTGATCAACGCGACCAACGCCGACGGCAAGGAACGCGAGACCGTCAGCGTCGTCGGCCCGCTGTGCACGCCGCTGGATATCCTCGGCGACAACATGGCGCTGCCGAAGGCCGAACCCGTCGACCTGATCGCCGTGATGCAGTCCGGCGCCTACGGCTACACCGCCAGCCCGCATCTGTTCCTGAGCCAGCCGTTGCCGGTGGAAATCCTGGTATAGCCTTCTCCAGCCAAGCCTCGGATTGTTGCGTGAAAGCCGCCGCCCGCCACCTTGTGCCGGCGCTGCTCGCGATAGTGCTCGCTGGCTGCGCCGGCGCGCCGCCACGCGATCCATCCGCCGGCGCCCGCGTCGTCGCCACCGCGCAACGCATGCTCGGCACGCCCTACCGGTTTGGAGGTGCATCGCCCATGCAAGGCTTCGATTGCAGCGGATTGGTTTATTACAGCCACGCGCGCGCCGGGCTGCATGCGCCACGCACGGTCGCGGAGCAGAAAAGCAGCGCGATCCCGCTGCGCGCCGCCGAGCTGCGGCCCGGCGACCTGGTCTTCTTCGACACCGACTACAAGGGCGGCCATGTCGGCATCTTCGTCGGCGACGGACGCTTCATCCACGCCCCTTCCAGCGGCGGATGGGTACGCCTCGACCGTCTGGACGCCCCCTATTGGCGCCGCCACTTCAGCATTGGCGGTCGGATTCCGCGATAGTTATGGCTGTGCATCGAAAATCTCCACACAAGCGGCCAGCCCGCCATCGGCTCTGTTTCTCAGGCTGACTTTCCAGCCCTGAAGCTCCGCCAGTTGTCGCACGATAGCCAGTCCCAGGCCACTGCCGCCGGTGCCGCGATTACGTGACTGATCGAGGCGGTAGAATGGCTGGAATACCTTCTCGGCCTGATCCGGCGGGATCCCGGCACCGCGATCCAGGACGCAGATCTCCACCCGTCCCCGAAGGTGCCGCAAACGCAATGCGACCCCCTGCCCCGCCGTGTAGTGGAAGGCATTGTCGAGCAGGTTGCTCAATATGCGATGCAGAATCAGCCGGTTGACAAAAAGCACGCAGACGGCATCCCGCTCCACGTCGAGCATTCTCCCTTGCTGTGCATAACGCACCTTCAGCGTGTTCAGCAGCGCTGCCAGATCGACATTCTCCAGCGCTATCTCATCTCCCCGCATCATCTTCGCCAGTTCCAGGGTCCGCGTGATCAGGGTGTCCATCTCCTCCATATCGTGCCGCATATTGCCCAACAACTTCGCATCCTCCTTGCCGCGCAGCAATTCCACGGCAAGGCGCAATCGCGACAACGGCGTGCGCAGATCGTGGGAGATGCCGCCCAGCAAGGTGGTGCGATTATCCAGCAACTGGTGTATCTCGTTACTCAGCTGATTGAACTTGCGTGCCAGATTCGCCAGCTCCATCGGACCTTTTTCCGGCAAGGGGCGATGATGACCACCGCTACCCAGGCGTTGCACGCCTCGCGACAAGGCTTCCAGGGGCCGGGTGATGCGTCGCACCACCAGCAGGGTAGTCAAAAGGATGAACAGGCTGGCGCCGAGCAGGATAATGATGGCGGCGCGAGGTGGTTCGGCACCGATGTGGTCGTGGTGCACGCCGACATAGAGCGTTGTATCGCCAACGGGCAGCAGCACCCAGCGCAAATCCGAACGGCCGTTCTGCCGATGCACATGCACAGGAGAGCCCAGGCGCGAGCTCAGGGCTTCTTCAAGAAACAACATATACGGAGTATGCAGAACCAGGGGTCTCAAACCGGTCTCGGGCGGCGTCGCGCGCAGTATCAAATCATGATCTTTCAACAGTTCCCGCTGATAGCCCTGGCGCGCGGATGGGGGCAGTTCCACCCAGGTTTTTGCCGACAGCACCATCAACGCCGCAAGATCTCCGGCGCTTTGCCGCCCCACCGGCAACAAGACATAGTTCAATACCACGAACCCGGTAAACAGGATGAATATCAGTAACGCGCCGGCGATGGTCAGACTGGTGCGGGCAAACAGCGTATTCTGGAAACGCATGCGTCAGGTCGCCGTGCCCCGGGGGGTAAACAGATAGCCCTTGCCCCACACGGTGCGAATAAAACGCGGATGCTTGGGATCGGCCTCGATCTTGTGCCGCAAACGGGTGATGCGCACATCGATACTGCGATCGAAAGGCGACCGATCGTAACCTTTCAGCAGATCGATGAGCCGGTCACGACTGAGCACGCGATTGGGATGCCGCGCGAAGAGTTCCAGCAATGCGATCTCTCCACTGGTCAGTGCAATCTCCTCATCCCCCCGCCGCAACGAATAGTTGTTCAGATCCAGCCGGTAGGGGCCAAAACAATGGACATGCTCTGCGCCATCCGCGTTGCCGCCTGGCGCCTCTTTCCGGGAGGGCTTTCTACGCAGTATCGCGCGGATTCTGGCAACCAGTTCACGTGGGTTGAATGGCTTGGCCAGGTAGTCATCCGCGCCGATCTCCAGCCCGACGATGCGGTCGACATCCTCGCCCCTCGCCGACAGGATGAGCACCGGCAGGTCTGTCGTGGTGCGTAATTGGCGTATCAGGCTGAGTCCATCCTCGCCCGGCAGCATCAGATCCATCACCACCAGGTCGGGACGATTTCCCTCCATCCAGGTCTTCATGGCATCGCCGCCATCGACAACCGCGGTTTCGAAACCCTGCTCGCCAAGATAGCGCTGTAGCAATTCCCGCAATGCGAGGTCGTCATCGACAATCAGAATCAAGGGGATATGAATCGACATCGCCTCATACTAACAAACATCCCGATACCCGCGCCCCGACCGGAAACAACCTGAAACATTTCCGCCTCGAACGGAAATATTTCCGCAATCTGTTTGTTTCATCATGTACCCACGAAACAGGCGGAGCCATGAGCCCCCTCTGAAAACCCACTTCCCAAGGAGTATCAAGATGAAAACGACGCCCATTGCTTACGCACTTTCCTTCGCGGCCATGCTCGCGGTAAGCCCGTTGCAGGCAGGTTGGCATGCCGGAAATGCCGGCGCCGGTGAAACAAGGGATTCGGACTGGCAGGTGATCACTGAACTGTCCGATGCCGAAGCCGCCACGCTGGTGTTCATGCGCGAGGAAGAAAAACTGGCGCGCGACGTGTACATCACCCTGTTCGACGCCTGGGAGAATCCGGTATTCGAGAATATCTCGGGATCCGAGCAGCACCACATGGACAGTATGAAAGCCCAACTGGACAACTTTGAT
>JALULB010000123.1:0-377 GCA_027041035.1 Sedimenticola sp.
TAACCATTGCCCTTACGAGCAACCGCCCATGACTCGGGGTTCCGGCGGGTCGCTAGCCCTTTCCGGACAGAGGACTTTCACCTCCAATCATTCACCGGCTTGTCCCGGCGCACTGGGTGTCCTTTACCTCCCGGGTGTCCTTTACCTCCCGCTTTACCTCCTTCGGCGGGGAGACGATTACCCATAGGATTCGCGAAAGAACCATGTTCGGTCAATAGTCGAATTCAGCTGTATATGCCCACTGATCGCCATGGACTTTCCTAAGATGATACTTGCCATCCACCCATTCAATTCCATATCGATAGAACATGTCGTTAAGCTTTTTTAGTGAATGAAACACATCATTTTCGGGAGTTAACGAGCTTCCATCTTTGTTG
>JALULB010000123.1:387-4025 GCA_027041035.1 Sedimenticola sp.
TACGAGCAACCGCCCATGACTCGGGGTTCCGGCGGGTCGCTAGCCCTTTCCGGACAGAGGACTTTCACCTCCAATCATTCACCGGCTTGTCCCGGCGCACTCGATGTCCTGGATGTCTTCCGGGGAGGTCGAGTCGATGTAGCGCGGCAGGTTGAGGTTGTAGTCGTTCTTGTCGCTGGCGATTTCGTCGAAGGACACCATGCGGGCATAGCGTGGATCGCTTTCATCCTGGCGGTTGAAGGTATCGACAATCTTGTGGATGTCCTGCTCGCGCAGGCGGTTTTTGTTGCCGTCCTTGATGAAGCCCTTGGAGGCGTCGATCATGAAGATGCCGCGCCTTGCCTGGGCGTTTTCCTTGTCCAGCACCAGAATGCAGGCCGGGATGCCGGTGCCGTAGAACAGGTTGGCCGGTAGGCCGATGATGCCCTTGAGGATACCGGACTTGACCAGCGCCTTGCGGATCACGGCTTCGGCATTGCCCCGGAACAGGACGCCGTGGGGCAGGATGCAGGCGGCCTTGCCGGTGCTTTTCATGCCGCGGATGATGTGCAACAGATAGGCGTAATCGCCCTGCTTGGCCGGTGGCGCGCCCCAACTGAAACGCTGGTAGGCATCGTTGTCGGGGGACAGGCCGGTACTCCAGGTCTTGTCGCTGAACGGCGGATTGGCGACCACATAGTCGTAGGTGCGCAGGCGTTCGCCGTCCTTGAATTTGGGCGCCGCGAGCGTATTGCCCTGCTGGATATTGGCGGTCGGGAAGTCATGCAGGATCATGTTCATGCGCGCCAGACCGGCGGTGGTCACGTCCATCTCCTGCCCTTCCAGTGTGATGTGTACACCGGCCTCGGCGGCGACCTTGAGCAGCAGGGAGCCGGAGCCGCAGGTCGGGTCATAGGCGGTGGTGCGCGCATTGGCGTTGGCGGCGCTGATGCCGATCACCTGGGCGATGATGCGGCTGACTTCCGATGGCGTGTAGAACTGGCCCTTGCTCTTGCCGCTTTCGGTCGCGAAGTGACGCATCAGGTATTCATAGGCGTCGCCGAGGATGTCGTCGTGGTCGGCGCGGTTTTGCGAGAAATCCAGCTTGGGGTCGTTGAAGATGTTGACCAGGTTGGTGAGGCGATCGACCATCGCCTTGCCTTCGCCGAGCTTGTTCGGATCGTTGAAATCCGGGAAATCGGTGCGCCGCAGACGGTCGTTGGCATCGATCAGCGGCTGGATGATCTGGGTGTTGATCTTGTCGCCGATATCGCCCTTGCCGCGCAGGTCGAGCATGTCCCTGAAGCTGGCCCCTGGCGGGATGGTGACCGGTGGCGCGAAATCATCGGAGTCGGCGTATTTGTCGCTGACGTACTTGATGAACAGCATGAACAGCACATAGTCCTTGTACTGGCTGGCGTCCATGCCGCCGCGCAGCTCGTCGCAGGAGGCCCAGAGGGAGGCATAGAGTTCGGATTTCTTGATTGCCACTGAATTAATTGTCCAATAGTGTGTTTGTTGTCGATCATCCCGGACGGCTTGCCCAGACCCACGCTGTCAGCGGGGGTGCAGCCGTTGCAGGTTTCCAGCTTGTTGATGATGCCAGTCACGCCGTTCCACTGGAAGCCGCACAGCTTGTTCCAGAATAGGAACTCCAGGGAGTCGATGGATTCGAGCTGCTCCTGCTGCTCCGTAAAGGCATGGATCGAAAGTATACTCGTCGCCCATGGGTTTTCGGCCCCTGCGGCCGCCCCTCGTGCCCTTGGCCGTTGTTGCGAAAACTCGCCATAGTCCGGGCTATGACTCCTAGCCCAAGGGCGCGAGGAGCAGCCTCGAAAACCGAAAACCCATGGGCGACGAGTATAACTGCGCGACCCCCGCGGGAGGCGTTACGGCCAATAATCACCGCATGTGGGTCAGACTTCAATTCTACCGCGGTGCCACGGCATCCCAGAATCCGGTTCGAATCACCAATAACCCGGGCCGGGACGGCCCGGGTTTCCACTCAACCGGCGGAGTCCTTTCGCACGCCTTTCGAGAACACCCGGTACAGCGCCGGCAGCACGAACAGTGTCAGCAGGGTGCTGGAGGCCAGTCCGCCGACCACGACGGTGGCCAGCGGGCGCTGCACCTCGGAGCCGACGCCGCTGGAGAGCAGCATCGGGATCAGTCCCAACGCGGCGATCGCGGCGGTCATCAGCACCGGCCGCAGTCGCGACAGCGCGCCGCGAAACACCGCGTCGGCGAGTGTCTCGCCGGCTTCGACGTTCTGGTTGATGGCGTTGACCATGACCACGCCGTTCAGCACCGCGACGCCGAACAGCGCGATGAAGCCGATGGAGCCGGGTACCGACAGGTATTGGCCGGTGAAGTACAACGCGGCGATGCCGCCGATCAGCGCGAGCGGTACGTTCAGCATGATCAGCAACGCCTGACCGACCGAGTGGAAAGCGAAGTACAGCAGCAGAAAGATCAGCCCCAGCGACAGCGGCACGACGATCATCAGGCGCCGCTGCGCGCGTTGCTGGTTCTCGAACTGACCGCCGAACACCACCGAGTAGCCGGGCGGCAGGTCGACCTCGTCGGCGATGCGCTGGCGCAGTTCGGTGACCAGGCTACCCATGTCGCGTCCCTCGACATTCGACTGGATCACCACCCGGCGCTGCACGTCGTCGCGGCGGATCTGCGGCGGGCCGGATTCGATCGCCACCTCGGCGATATCGCCCAGCCGCACCCAGGCGCCGCCGGGCGCCTGCAACACCAGTTGCTTCAGCGCGACCACGTCCTGACGATAGGCCTTCGCCAGACGCACGTTGATATCGTAGCGCTCGTTTCCCTGAATGACCTGGCCGGCCTCGGCGCCGCCGATGCCGTTGGAGACCAGGTCCATCACCTGCGCCACCGGGATACCGTAACGAGCGAGCACGTCACGACGCGGACGAATGGTCAATTGCGCCTCGCCGGCGATCTGCTCCATCTCCACGTCGCGGGTGCCTTGCACGCCTTTCACAAGCTTCTGTATCGCCTTGCCCTTGTCCGCCAGTACCTCCAGGTCCGGGCCGAACAGCTTGATCGCGAGTTGCGCCTTCACGCCGGAGAGCAGCTCGTCGACGCGCGTGGCGATCGGTTGCGAGAACGACAGCAGCAGGCCGGGATGCACCGACAGCGCCTTTTCCATGCGTTCCTGCAAGCCGAACCTGTCCTTCGCCGTGGTCCATTCCTTTACCGGCTTCAGGCCGATGAATATCTCGATATTGGAGACCGGCTCGGGATCGCCGCCGACCTCGGCCCGCCCCGCCCGGCTGGAGGCATACAGCACCTCGGGGAACTGCATGAGTATCGTCTCCAGCTTGTGCGCGACCTTCAGCGCGGTATTCAGACTGGAGGACGGCGCCAGCGTCACGCGCAGGTTGATGGTACCCTCTTCCAGCTCCGGCACGAACTCGGTACCGAGGCGCGGCACCAGGAACAGTACGCCGATGAACAGCCCGATGGCGATCGACACCACCAGCGCCGGCGCCTTCAACGCCAGCCGCAGCAGACGCCGGTAGAGCCATTCCAGCGGCATGAAGACCGGGCTGCTGCGGTGCTTGACGGCGCGCCGGAACGCATAGGTCGCCAGCGCCGGCATTACCACCAGCGCCACTGCCAGCGAGGTC
>JALULB010000124.1:0-627 GCA_027041035.1 Sedimenticola sp.
AAGCTGGCCAAGCAGGTCGATCGCCTGCCGCCATGCGCCGTTCGGTGGTGGATCGATCCAGCGCAGCGCGTCCGGTGTCGCGACGCCCCATTGCAGCAGCTCCATGGCCAACGGCGCCAGATCGGCATGCAGCATCTCCGCGTTCTGGAACGCCGGTCGGGCGCGGTGTTCCGCCGCCGTCCACAGGCGCAGGCAGCGGCCCGGCCCGAGACGCCCGGCACGTCCGGCGCGCTGATCGGCCGATGCCTGGGAGATGCCGAGTGTCCGCAGACGCGACATGCCGCGATTCGGGTCGAACGACGGCCGTTTACACAGGCCGCTGTCGATCACCGTGTCGACGCCCTCGATGGTCAGGCTGGTTTCGGCGATGTCGGTCGCCAGGATCACCCGCTGGCGGCCTTGCTTGTCGGGAAACAGCGCGCGATCCTGTGCCTCGCCCGACAGATCGCCATACAACGGGGCAATCAACAGATCCGAATCCGCCTCGCGCAGCAGCCTTTCGACACGCCGGATCTCCGGCGCGCCCGGCAGAAAAACCAGCAGATCAGCCCGCGAACCCGCGCGCATGCGCAGTACCGCGTCGGCCACCTGCCTGGCCAATGGCTTGTCGGATGGTCGTGTCAGATG
>JALULB010000124.1:637-4021 GCA_027041035.1 Sedimenticola sp.
CCGGATACTGGCGACCGCTGCAGGCGACGAGCCGCGCCTCGGGCAACACCGAGTCCAGTCCCCGATTGTCGAGCGTCGCCGACATCACCAGGATGCGCAGATCCTCGCGCAGACCTTCGGCCACGTCACAACTCAGGGCAAGCGCAAGATCCGCGTGCAGGCTGCGCTCGTGAAACTCGTCGAAGATCAATACCGCGACCCCCTTCAGCTCCGGATCGCGTTGCAGGCGGCGCGTCAGAATCCCCTCGGTAACCACCTCGATGCGCGTTCGCGCCGAGACGCGGCGCTCGAAGCGGGTTTGAAAACCCACCGTTTCGCCAGCCTCCTCGCCCAACAGCCGCGCCATGCGTCGCGCCGCCGCGCGCGCCGCGATACGCCGTGGCTCCAGCATCAGAATCCGTTGCCCCGTCAGCCACGGCGCGTCCAGCAGAGCCAACGGCGCCAGCGTCGTCTTGCCCGAACCGGGAGGCGCATGTAGCAGCGCGTGACCCTCGCCCAGCGCCGCGCTCAACTCGGCCAGGATCGCGCGTACCGGCAGATCCGGCAGATTATCGCTTATCTCCATATCATCGATACTCGGCACATCAGCGGGGAAACCCTTCAAGCATAGCAGCCGGCGTGACGTGGAGCTAACGAAGCCCCGGGCAGGCTGCTACAATAGCCGCCATGGTCCTGCCCAACTCCGATATCAACAGCGTCGCCGACCTGTTCTTCTCCACCATCGAACCGCTGATCGAGCGCATCGAGGAAGAGGACGAGCGTCACGACGATCACCAGCATGTCAATCTGTTGATGGATGCCTTCTATCAACTGGTCGATGTCTGCCAGCGCTGCGAACATGACCAGACCAGCCGCGATGCCGACGGGCGGGAAGAGAAACCGGTCGACGTCACCGAACTCGGCGAATACGGCATGAACCTGCTGGTGCGTTTTGCCCATCTGGCGAACCGGCATGGACTGGAACAGACCGCCCGGCGCATCGAACGGCTGAGCTTCGCGTTCGCCTTGTGGATCGTCCGCCACGGCGGCGAGATCAACGTGCTGGAGCCGGTCATCAACGGCTTGGCGCAGTTGGCCAACGAACTGACGGAACATGCCGATCTGCGCGTGCTCTATCAACAGGTCGAGGAGATCAAATCCCAGGTGGCAATGGAGATCCAGCAGGATCTGGAGCAGACCAACGCGCAGCGCCCATGGCGCATCATGGTGCTGAATCACGCCATCATCGCCACCAGGACGCATCAACCCAACCTGATGCGTGAAGCCTTCAAGTCATTGCTCGATCAGCTGCCCACCGATGCCCCGGAATTCTTCCGCGAAGGCATGGTGCAGATGGATGCGCTGGATTATCCCGACCACGTCCGCGCCGTGGTGAAGGAGTTCCACGAACGCGTCAATTCCCGAAAATTCCTACACTGAGAAGCCGCCAGCCCGTGAAACTGTTCTTCGATTTTCTCCCGGTCATCCTGTTCTTCGCCGCCTACAAGGCCTTCGATATCTACATCGCCACCGCCACCGCGATCGTCGCGGCGGGCCTGCAAGTGCTGTACCAATGGGCGCGTCACGGCAAGCCGGAGAAGATGACACTGTGGACCTTCATCCTGATCCTCGTGCTCGGCGGCATGACACTGATCTTTCGCAACCCGGACTTCATCAAGTGGAAGCCGACGGTGATCAACTGGATCATCGCGCTGATCTGCCTCGGCAGCCTGTGGATCGGCGAGAAGAACGTGCTGGAACGCATGATGGGGCATCTCGCCGCGCCGCCACCCGCGCTGTGGGTCAAGTTGACGCTCGCGACGACGGTGTTCTTCCTGTTCATCGGCGCGCTGAACCTGTATGTCGCCTTCAACTACCCGGAACACATCTGGGTCGACTTCAAGTTGTTCGGCGTGATGGGGCTGACCCTCGCGTTCTCCTTCGCCATCGCCTGGGCGGTGATGCGACACGCCATCGACGAATCGGAAGAACAGAAGCCCGAAACCGGCGATTGAGCCACGATTCATCCAACCCGCTGGAAACACACCCATGTATTACCTGATTGTCGCCGAGGATCACCCCGGCAGCCTCGAAGCGCGGCTGGCCGCGCGTCCGGAGCATCTGCAACGCCTGCAAGCCCTGCAAAACGCGGGGCGCCTGCTGACCGCCGGTCCGCTACCCGCGATCGACGCCGAGGACCCCGGTCCGAACGGCTTCACCGGCAGCGCGATCATCGCTGAGTTTCCGGACCAGCAAAGCGCGGAAAACTGGGCCGCCACGGATCCTTATGTCGCCGCCGGTGTCTATGCATCGGTAACCGTCAAACCCTACAAGAAGGTCTTCCCGCAATGAAACGTTTCGTCATCCCCCTTACCGCCCTGCTTCTGACCCAGCAATCCGTCCTCGCGGAACAGGCAAGCCCCGCCGCCGAGGCGCCGAAGTCCAACAAAACCGCCAGTCTCGTCATCAACGGCAAGCCCATCACCGACGAGATATTCTTCGCCTATCGCAGCGAACAGGCACGCACCAGGCCGGAGCTGGCGCGCGGCATGAACGAGCAGCAGCAGGTACGCCTGCTCAACCAGTTGCTCAACATCACCCTGTTGTCGCAGCAGGCCGAGAAGCTGAAACTCGACAAGAAACCGCTGGTCGCGGCGGCGCTGGACGTGACGCGCATGAACACACTGGCCGAGATCATGATCGGCGACTATCTGAAGGAACATCCGCTGACGGAGGCCGAGATCGAGCAAGCCTACCAGGAGGTCTACGTCGGCAACCCGGCGACCGAGTACCACGTCAGCCACATCCTGACCAAGGACAAGGAAAGCGCCGAGAAAGCCATCGGCGAGCTGAAGGCCGGCAAGTCCTTCGCCGAGGTCGCCAAGCGCTATTCCAGCGATCCCTCGGCGGCGGAAGGCGGCGACCTCGGCTGGCTGGGCAGCGACGCGCTGTCGGGGCCGATAGGCGCCTCCGTCACCTCGCTGAAGAAAGGCGAATACAGCCCCGGGCCGGTAAAGAGCGATTTCGGCTGGCATGTCTTTCTGCTGCAAGACAGCCGCCAATTGCCGACGCCGAAACTCGCCGAGGTGCGTGACACCATCGTGACCAAGCTGAAAAAGGAAAAGCTCGGCAAGTGGATAGGCGAGCTGCGCGAACAGGCCGACATCCAGACACCGATGCACAAGGAAATAACCGAAAAACTGAAGCAGCGGGCCAGCGAGAAACCCGCGCGGGACTGACTTCAGGCGCGGGCCGGTCGCAGCCAGACGGCGACCACCGCCGCCGCGATCAACGACACACCGCTGGCGGCGGCAAAGGCCGCCAGCGGCGAGACCGCATCCCACAGATAGCCACCCGCCAGGCTGCCCAGCGCGCCACCCGCCCCGAACGACAGGCTGCTGTACA
>JALULB010000125.1:0-1087 GCA_027041035.1 Sedimenticola sp.
GAGTATCACCAATTCCCACGGCTGCCCCGCCTCGGCGGCGGAGTCCAGCATGCGCAGGGCTTCCTCGCCGCTCTCCGCGGCGGCGTTCGGCATCTCCCAGGCGCGCAGTTGTTCGCAAAGAATCTCTCGATTGGTGCGATTGTCGTCTACGATCAACGTGCGCACGCCGACCAGATGATCCGCCTCCAGCCGGGATGGCGCAAGCGGTCGCGCGGCGCGTTCGAACGCCAGCTCGAAATGAAAATCGGAGCCCTTGCCCGGCTCACTGGTGGCATCGATCGTGCCGCCCATCAATTCGACCAGGCGGGTCGATATCGCCAGGCCGAGACCGGTGCCTCCATAGCGTCGCGTGGTCGAGCTGTCGGCCTGTGAGAAGGCCTCGAAGACATGCGCGAGTTTCTTCGGCGCGATGCCGATGCCCGTGTCCTGGATAGAGAAACGTATCGCGCAATGCTGGCCGGTCTCACGAACCAGCGTGACGCGCAACACCACCTCGCCGGCCTCGGTAAACTTGATTGCGTTGCCGACCAGGTTGATCAATACCTGGCGCAAGCGGTTGACATCGCCGAGCAGGTAACGCGGGATATGCGGCGGGATCACCGGCACCAGATCCAGGTGTTTCTCGTGCGCCCGCCCGGCGAGCATCTCGGCGACATCCTCGATCAGCTCGCGCAGGTCGAACTCGGCCACGTCCAGTTCCATGCGGCCAGCCTCTATCTTGGAGAAATCCAGGATATCGTTGATGATCGTCAGCAGGGCCTCTCCCGAACGATGCAAGGATTCCGCGAAACGGCGTTGCCGCGTATCCAGACCCGTGCCCAGCAGCAGCTCGGCCATGCCGAGCACGCCGTTCATCGGCGTGCGGATCTCGTGGCTCATGGTGGCAAGGAATTCACTCTTCGCGCGACTCGCCGATTCGGCGGTTTCCTTGGCCTGCAAGGCATCGGCGATCGCCGCTTCCAGCGCGGTATTCTTCTCCACGATCTCCGTGGTGCGTGCCTCCACCTCGGCCTCCAGGCGTTGCCGGTGACGACGCAAAGCGCGATCGCGCGCTTCGACCTCGGCGAGCATCTCGTTGAAGACATCG
>JALULB010000125.1:1097-4009 GCA_027041035.1 Sedimenticola sp.
CGCTGAGTTCGCCGAATTCATCATTGCCCGGTTTCTCCACGCGGGCGGAGAAATCCTTGCGTCGCGCGACCTCCTGCATGACGTGTTTCATGCGCAGCAACGGCGACATGAAGAGCTGCTGCAAGGACGAGGACAAGGCGGCGACGATGAGTATCGAGAAACCCGCGATACCGAGGATAAACGCCAGATACTCCCGCATGCGACGCACGATACGCTGCCGCGAGTAGATCAGGCGCAGGCGTCCGACCCGCTCGCCATCGAGCAGCACCGGGCGCTGGATACTCATGTGACCCGCATCCCGCATGCGCACCTCCGGCGTGTCGTCCGGGACGAGGAAGGCTTTCAATCGCGGCACCGAAAGACCCGCGCGAAAGTATTCCGCGAGACGCCCGCCATGGCGGTCGTACAGCGCGGCGGCGACGATATCCGGCTGACTGGCCAGCGCCGCAAGGGTCTCGGTGGCTGCCTTCTCGTCATCGAAAGCCATGGCCGCCGCGCTGTTCCAGGCGAGGACATCGGCCATCGAACGCAACACCGCGCGGGCATCCTCCTCGACGCGGCGATTCTCGTTGCCCAGGATGATCAGCACGATCACCAGGGTGATGACCACCGCCGGCGTACCGATCATCAACATCAGCTTGTGGCGGATCGACAGGTTACGGAACAGGCCCATCATCGTGGCTCCCCGACGATGGTCGCCAGCTTCAGCAGACGTGAACTGATCTTCAGCCCGGCCGCGCGCGCCTCGCCCAGGTTCACTTCGAAACGCAACTTGCGCCCGGCGCGCACCAGGTTGATGATGCCACCGGCTTCGGCGAAGCCCGGCATATCCCCGACACTCAGCACCGCGCGCCGCTCGACCGCCGCGAGCAGGCGGGAAACCGAACTCCGGTCGGGGTCGCGCACGAACAACAGCTCGCAGGCATCGAGATCCGTCGAGCGACGCACCGGGCGCACCACCAATTCGCGCCGATGGATGCGCTTCGGCAACAGCTCGCGAAAGGCGCCCAGCATGCCCCCCTCGGTATCGAACACGCACAGCCGCAATGTGCCGGTGGCGCCGATCCCGTCATCCGTCGGCCATTCGGTAAAGCGCGCGATATTCAGCACCATCGCGGCCTTCAGGGTGTTTTCTTCGTATCGGCCGGCCAGCGAGACCGGCGCGAGCATCAGGCTCAACGCGAGACACAGCAGCGCGCCGCATAACCGGGCGGAAAGAAGAAAACGGCGGGATACGTTCATCGGCAGGCTCAGAAATCCCAGCGCAACCCGACGTAATAGCCACTCGGCATCTCTTCCGGACGGGTGAAGCTTTCCTGCACGTACTCGATCCGGCCGTCGTCGAACAGATTACGCGCGCTGAGCGACAGCTCCAGGTGCTCGTCGACCTGCCAGGCCAGATGCACATCCAGCGAGGTATAGGCATCCAGGCTGATCGCCTCCAGGCTGATCGCCGACAAGGCCTGCGCCTTGCCGACGTAGCGCAACCACAGATCCAATGTCATATCGGGACGCACATCCAGCGCTAGGCGCAGGGAGAGTTGATCTTCGGGGCTTATCTCGACCTGCGGGTTGGCGTCACTCTCGGCGGAGGTATCGATATCGGTTTTCAGCAGGCTCCAGGCCAGGTCGACACGCCACCAACTGCCGCCCTGCCACACGGCGGCCAGCTCGGCGCCCCAGGTATTGGCGTTGCGTGCGTTGCTGAACGGCAGCTTCTGTAGCAGCCCTCCCGGCACGATCGCCACTTCACCGGCCCGGCTCGAACGCAGATGTTGATAGTCGTTGTAGAACAGGGTCGCGTCCAGGCTGAACGCACTGGCCGCGAGAAAGCGATAGCCCAACTCCCAGGCAATCAACTCCTCGCTGACGAAATCCTCGCTGCCTTCCACCTGCACACCGATCGGGAACGGGCCCGGATTGAAGCTTTCGCCAGGCGGAAGCACCACGTTGAGAAAACTCACCGAACGCTCCACCCGCGAGGGTGTGCGTACCGCGCGCGAGACCGATGCCCAGAACTTGTGCCTGTCGTTCAGCGCCCAGAACAGCCGCGCGGTCGGCTGAACCTCCAGCCCGGTGTAGTCATTGTGCTCGAACTTCACGCCCAGGGTCAGCCACAGACTGTCCTCGCGCAACGTGATCTCGTCCTGCGCGAAGGCACTGTACAGGCTTCGCGTGCGCGCCGAGGGCCGCGCGCGGGCGACCGACCCGGTCAGGTCGTCACGCTGAAATCGCGCGCCCAGTCCCCATACCAGGTCATTGCGCGGATTCAAGGCGAAACGGTGCTGAAAATCGATATCCACGGTGCTGACGAACTGACGAAGTATCGCCTCCTCGCGCAGGTACTGATCCCAGTACAACTGCAAGACGAAATCCGAGGTCGGCGACAGGGTATGCCGCCAGCGCGCGAGCAGATTGGTATTACGCCCCGACGCGGAGTCGATGAACGCATCCAGGTAGGGCGGTGTGTAACTCGCCATGCTGAGATGCTGGTGGAGGTGCTGCTTGCCGTGATCGCCCTGCCAGGTAAAACTGTCACGCGAGGAGAGCTGGGCATCGACGCGAAAACCCAGCTGCGAGGCATCCCATTCGCCCTCGCCCTCGTTGCCGTCCGGCAGATCGAAGTCACCGCGCCGAAAGCCGTTCGCATAGAGACGGCCATAGACACCCTCGGCCAGCTCGGCGCCATAACGGATGGCGCCATGCAGCTTCTCGTAGTTCCCCGCGCCCACGCTCAGCAAGCCGCCCTGGGTATCCGCCGCATGCCGCGTGATGATGTTGATGATGCCGTTCACCGCGTTCGCGCCCCACAACGCCGCGCCCGGTCCGCGTATCACCTCGATGCGCTCGATATCCTCCAGCATCGGGTTCAACGACTCCCAGTACACCCCGGAGAACACCGGGGTGTACAC
>JALULB010000126.1 GCA_027041035.1 Sedimenticola sp.
CGCGAGCAGCGTCTCCAGCAGCTCGCGCATGCGATCCAGCGGCCAGGAGTTCGGCCCGTCGCTGAGCGCCTCGTCCGGATTCGGATGGGTCTCCATGAACAGCCCGGAAACCCCGGCGGCCACCGCCGCGCGCGCGAGTACCGGCACATGCTCGCGCTGGCCGCCGGAACAACTGCCCTGGCCGCCCGGCAACTGCACCGAGTGGGTGGCGTCGAATACCACCGGACAGTCGCATTCACGCATCACCGCGAGACCACGCATGTCGGAGACCAGGTTGTTGTAGCCGAACGAGACGCCGCGCTCGCAGGCCATCACCTGCTGGTTGCCGACCGCGCGCGCCTTGTCGATGACGTGCTTCATGTCCCACGGAGCGAGAAACTGGCCCTTCTTGATGTTCACCGGCCGCCCCTGGCGCGCGACGTTCTGGATGAAGTTGGTCTGGCGACACAGAAACGCCGGCGTCTGCAACACATCGACGACCTCGGCGACCTCGGCCAGCGGCGTATCCTCGTGTACATCGGTCAATACCGGCAGGCCGAGCTGTTCCTTGACCTTTTGCAGGATCTTCAGGCCGGCCTCCAGGCCCGGGCCGCGATGGCTGGCATGCGACGAGCGATTCGCCTTGTCGAACGAGGACTTGTATATATAGGGAATGCCCAGCTCGGCGGTGAGCTCACGCATGCGCCCGGCGACATCCAGCGCCATCTGTTCGCTTTCGATCACGCAGGTGCCCGCGATCAGAAAGAGGCGTTGCTCCAGCCCGACATCGAATCCACACAGTTTCATGTCGAGACCTTTTGCTCGCGGTGTTGAACGGCCGCGTCGATAAAGCCGGAGAACAGCGGGTGACCGTCGCGCGGCGTGGAGGTGAATTCCGGGTGGAACTGGCAGGCGACGAACCACGGGTGGTCGTCCAACTCGATCATCTCGACCAGGCGTCCGTCGGTGGATGTGCCGGATACCCCGAGGCCGGCCGCTTCGAGCTGCTCGCGGAACTGGTTGTTGAATTCATAACGGTGGCGATGGCGCTCGACGACGACATCCTTGCCATACGCCTGGTGCGCCTTGCTGCCGCGCGTCAACACGCAGGGCTGGCCGCCGAGGCGCATCGTGCCGCCCATGTCGGCGGCCTCGTCGCGGGTCTCGATGCGCCCGTCGGCGGTCTGCCATTCGGTGATCAGCGCGATCACCGGGTAGGGCGTATGGTTGTCGAACTCGGTGCTGTGCGCGCCTTCCATGCCGGCGACATGGCGGGCGAATTCGATCACCGCGACCTGCATGCCGAGACAGATGCCGAGATACGGAACGCCCTGCTCGCGCGCGAAGCGCACCGCGCTGATCTTGCCCTCGACACCGCGCTCGCCGAAGCCGCCCGGCACCAGGATCGCATCCATGTCGGCAAGCATGCCGGTGCCCGACTTCTCGATCTGCTCGGAATCGACATAGTGGATATTCACCCGCAGGTGGGCGCGGATGCCGGCATGCGACAGCGCCTCGGACAGCGACTTGTAGGCCTCGGTCAGATCGACATACTTGCCGACCATCGCGATGTCCACCTCGCCCCGGGTGTTCTCCAGGCCATCGATGACCGCTTGCCACTCGCGCAGGTCGGCCGGCGGGCAATCCAGCCCGAACTGCTTCAGGACGATGTCGTCGAGCTGCTGGGCATGCAGCAACAGCGGGATGCGATAGATGTAATCGGCATCGGCGGCCGAGATCACCGATTTCTCCGGCACATTGGTGAACAGCGCGATCTTGCGCCGCTCCGCCTCGGGGATCGGTTGCTCGGCGCGGCACAGCAGGATGTCCGGCTGGATGCCGATCATGCGCAGCTCCTTCACCGAATGCTGGGTCGGCTTGGTCTTCAGCTCGCCGGCGGCCTTGATGAACGGCACCAGCGTCAGGTGCATGAACAACACCCGCTCGCGGCCCAGCTCGACGCCCATCTGGCGAATCGCCTCCATGAACGGCAGCGATTCGATATCGCCGGCGGTACCGCCGATCTCGATCATCGCGATGTCGGCGTCGCCGGCGGCCAGCGCGATGTCGCGCTTGATCTCGTCGGTGATGTGCGGGATCACCTGCACGGTGCCGCCGAGGTAGTCGCCCCGGCGTTCCTTGCGGATCACGCTCTCGTAGATCTGGCCGGTGGTGAAGTTGTTGTTGCGCGTCATCGTGGTGCGGATGAAGCGCTCGTAATGACCCAGGTCCAGGTCGGTCTCGGCGCCGTCCTCGGTGACGAACACCTCACCGTGCTGGAACGGACTCATGGTGCCCGGATCGACATTGATGTACGGGTCGAGCTTGGCCATGGTCACCTTCAGGCCACGCGCTTCCAACAGCGCCGCCAGCGAGGCCGAGGCAATGCCCTTCCCCAGCGAGGAAACCACGCCGCCGGTAATAAAGATGTATCTGGTCATGAAACGCCGCTGAAGAGGGAGTCCGAAACGGCTTCACACGGTACCAGAAGGGGGGCTTCGGCTCAATCGCAAGCTGCGCTGACGTGCCAGTCCGTACCCGCGAGAAGCGGCCCAAACGGGTGCCCGCGCCAAGTCGGGCACCCTTGAAAGATAAGGGTGAGCGGTCGCCACGCTCCCTGACGACCAACCCACCCTTCCCGCGTTATGCGCCGAATTGAAACCCTGGCGGGTGTTCCGTTTGGAAACTACTGTGCATCGCGCACTAGGAGTATCGTATATCCACTTATATCATCCACAGTCAGCTCTCTGGAAAGATGAAAATTGCCACCCAGCCAATTAAGGAATACCGCCACGGTTCCGCCCGGCAGTAGCATATTCGACATCAACACATCACCAGGTATATTTATTTGTGGAAATATCAATCCCCTCGAGTAGAATTTCGGATCGCTCTGCGCTTGATGAGCCTCCGGGATCATCACCGAGTACATCTCTTTTAGGTTCGGCACACGCCAGTTCTTTCCAGATTCCTGACGCAACGCCTCGACCCGGTCCATGATTTCACTCCAGTTCCCAGCAGTCGCGTCTTGTCCATCAATTGTCTCGCAAGCCGCGCTACCAGAGACCCATTCGTACCCCAGCGGGCAGAGTCGCCAGATCAAGCCGGTACGTCGATCCGTGACCTCGTCACCATCCACTGTCAGCGGCGATGCCGCCAGACCCGCATCCGTCCCGCTTACCAAGCGAACAGGCTGACCAATATTTATCTCCGATCCCCCACCATTATTAGCTAGAACCCCCGAGAATGATGTAGCAGTAGCATACTGCCCTCCCAAGTATGCATTATTCCAATAGAATTCTGGCTGGGTATTCGGAAAATATCGAGCATCAATCATTCCACCCGCCAATGGAACGCTGAAATCCATCAGATTGACAAGTTCAGCATTCGTTGGTATACGCCAGTCATTTTTACCACACAGCCTGGAACGGTTTACCGCCTCCATAAAACCTTCGGTATCACATCGACTGCCCACGCAGTGCCCCCCATCCTTGACATATTGATCAAAATCATCCTGATATTCACCAAAGACGTTACTGCCATACCAAGTGTACGTATTACCGGTGTAATGCAATCCCCCGGTCTGGGTTTTCACCTCCCAGATCAACCCGGTCACATTGTCGCGCACGCATGACCATTCCGCCGCGTTGGCCGGCAGTGCATCGCCGTTTTCATCCAGTTTAGTAAAACTGAATCCCGCGTGCCCGTCGCTGTCGTCGTTATGGGTGACATCCCTGCCGTATTCCGCGTCCTGGCCGGGCAGCCCGGAAACCGGGCAATCTTGCTCCGCGCCTTGTTCGTCGATACAGGCGGTTAACCCGGTATCATTCGGCATTCCCGGTGATGGCGGGGTGTACGTGATCGTCAGCTTCGGGCGAAATTGGGCTTTTCTTGAGGCCACCTCACGGCTGAAAAATTTCGCCACCTTTTTATTTTGATTGGCGTCGCCAATCAGCCAACCATTGTTTTCAAAGTTGCCCAGGCTCATCTGCCGGACACCTTCCGATAC
>JALULB010000127.1 GCA_027041035.1 Sedimenticola sp.
CGCCGGATTGTCGCTGGTCAAGCCGATCAGGTGGGAGAGGTGCGCGCGAGCCTGTTGTAGCAGAGCGCGGTGCTCGGCGGTCGCATGCTCGGGCAGCAGGCGGCCCAGCGCGATCTGTTCCGACGCAATGCGGTAGCGCAGTTCGGCGTCGTCCGGCCGTCGATCGACGAAATATTGGTAGTCGTGTATCGCTTGACGGCGTAGAAAGCGTTCCTGCTCGCGGTCCAGACCCTTTGCGCGCGCGCGTGCGTAACTCGCCGTCAGCAGGTTCAGCGCGGTGGTATTCCGCGGCTCCAGCTTCATTGCCATGACCGCGAGTTGGCGTGCTCGTCCCGGGTGCTCGGCCAGCAATCGCCTCGCTTGTCCGAGCAGTTCCTCCACTCGCGGCGTGGCGATCTGTACGTCGACGGCGTCCTGTTTCGGCGGCGACGTTTTTTCGGTCACTGATGTGTCCGGCGTGGCAAGGCTGGCGAGGAGGATCAGGTTTTCGAGCATGGTGAAATCATCCTGGTGGAGAAAGCGTGGCGCAGGGGAAAACGGGATTGTGCCGTTGCCTGACGCACAACGTAACTGCTCAGATCGCCGCTGAAATGCGTCAGATCAAGGCAAAAAATGTGATTTTACACGTGTAAATGACCATTTTTGAACGCAGAGCTGGCGCATTTCAGCGGTTAGCTGAGTAGTTACCGCACAACAGCAAAAAAGCCCGGCGGTTGCCGGGCTTTCTTCGTCGGCCTATGGGTAGGTGGCTACGCGCGGCGTCTGCGCAGACCGAACAATGACAGTATCCCGATACCGAACAGGGCAAGCATGCCGGGCAGCGGAGCCGGATTGGTCGGGGCGAGAGCGGTGTTTGGCGTGTTGCCAAACCGGTTGTCCGCCGGATTCAGGAAGTCGGCAACCTGACCGGCGCCGATCTCTATGCCGAAGGTGGCGGGATTCGGTACGTTCCAGACGTTGTCATAGAACAGGTTGGAACCCGCGTTGACAAAACCGGTGTTGCCAACGAAGACCGGGCCTGGCATTGGATTGCCGGGATCGACGGCGGTCAGGCTCATGGTGCCAAAACCAAAGGTGTCACCGGTCAGGCTGCCGATGTCGAACAGGCACTGATCCGACGCGACGGGTATCTCGAAGATAACACTGCCATCGCAGTTTCCGGGGCCGCCGATGGTTGCCGCTTGTGGGCCAGCATCCGCGGCGCCAAAAAAGCCGCTAGCGTTCCCGAGCAGGTTCCAGTTGAAGGAGACCACGTCGCCTGGATCGAGACCGTCGACGACGACAACGAAGCCGTCGAGGGAATTGCCGTTGCCGTTGGCATACGCTGGATCATTGAGGGCGGAAGGCGAAAAGGGTCCGGGACCGCCATCGACGCGGCTGTCGCCGGTGGCGTCGGTGTCGCCCGGCGAGCCGGGTACATTGTTTTCACCGGTAAAGCGCAGGTTGCGCCCGGGGATTTCGGTACCGGTCGGCGTGCCGTCGGTGTTGTCGATGGCGTCGAAGAGTACAGCCGTGCTGGTGCGGGTCTGGGTTTCCCAGTCGTTCGGCAGCAGCAGGTTGCCGCCGCCATCGGTCTCACCGCGACCGCGACCGCTGTGGATGGACAGGCCGTCGGCGCGGTTCTGTGCGTCGGATACGTTTGCCGATGCCGCGTCGGCGGCGTTCTTCGGGATATCGTTGAAGTTGGTATCCGTTGCGCCGCCACGTCCGTCCACGTCGATGTAGGCATCGACGATCTGAATGGCATCGCCACTGTTGTTGGTGGTGCCGGCATTCAGCGACAGGGACAATCCAGCCGCGTCGAATCCGGTCCAGTTCAACACCTCGAATTCGATGAAGTACTTATCGGGATCGGTAGCGGAGCCGCCCACGGGCCTTTCGATATCGGTGATGCGGAAACAGAATACGTTTGGCAGGTTGCCAATGGGGGGCGGATCGGCGAGTGCCGGTCCGGCGATCAAGCTTGCAATGGCGGCCGCGAGATAGCGCGACCGGGATGACAAGGCTTTATTTTTCATGGGGTATGCTCCAACTAACTATGAATTAAATGTGCAGTTGCGCGGAGTAGCTAAGCAATAAGCATGCCGGATTGAAAAATACGATTATTATCAATATGAAAGCATTTGTTTACTATATTTGCATTATCTAATAATGTAAAAAATCTGGACAGAATTTAGCTTGCGGTTTCGTTGGCTTCGGGTTGACAAGGGATACAGGCTCCTAGCTACAGGTTCAATTGTCTCAGCGCCGGGTCGGGCCGGCTGTGTTCCCACATCTCCTTGAAGCGGTCGTTCAGTTGGCGGACACGCAGCCGGTCGTTGAAGTTGATCTGCGCGTGGCGGATATCGCGCCAGTCCGGCAGGTAGAGATAGCCGGCATCGTCGCCGAGCAGAAAGTTGGCCGCTTCTTCGCGGTATTCGTCACCGACCTTGCGAATATGCACATTGCTGGTCAGCCGCTGGGCAAGGTTGACGAGCTGATGCCCATGCAGGCGGATCTCGCTGGCGTCGGAGATCAGGATGCGTATCTGGCTGCGCGCGCGGCGGGTGGCCAGTTGGCGAACCGCCTCGACGAAGGGCGGCTGGTCGAACAACTCGGCCTCCAGTCGATGGCTGAACAGGCTGAGGTTGTAGTGGGTCTGTTCGGCAAGCAGCACACAGGCGCGGCGCACGTGGATCATATCGTCGGTGACATGTCGGGTATCGCTGATACCGAGCAGGGTGTGGTCATCGTTCAGGGTCATGGGTCATCCTGTAATGTGGTATGCCCGCGTCGAGAAACTCGTCGCTGTCGACGACGAAGCCGAAGGGCAGATAGAAACCGGTCGCGCTGGCCTGGGCATTCAACCAACAGCGGGGATAGCGTCGTCGGCTTGCCGTCGTCAGCAGCTCGGTGAGTATCGCGCGGCCCACGCCACGACCGCGCCATGCCGGCAGTACCGCCATGCGTCCGATATGCCCGCTGTCCAGCAGTCGGCCGGTACCGATGGCGGAACCGTCGGCACCCTCGGCGACGATGTGGAAGGCGCGCGCGTCCTCGCCATCCCATTCCAGCGACTCGGGCACGCCCTGTTCCTCGATGAAGACACGGCGGCGCACGCCGGAGAGGGCCGCGCCGTCACGTTCCCAGTCGGCCGGGCGGACGCTGTAGTCCGTCCTGCTTTCACGCCTGGAAGTCATATATCCCCCGGTTGTACAGCGTGGTCAGCAACTCGCGGTTTCGCGGTTCTTCCAACCAGGGTTCCAGATAGCCCGCATGCAGGCTGGCATGGGCCGCGAGCACGCCGAGGAAGCCATGTTGCTCGGCGCCGGCGGGAAAACTTTCGCCGCCGACCCACAGATTGTAGTCGCCGCCGGCGTCGCGATAATAGGTGAAGCGCGCGGCGGGGTGGCGATACAGCACGCCGTGTTCCCGCAACGCGGCATGGAAAGCGGCGTTGTCCAGGGCCGGCGCGTTGGGTTCGATCTCGTAACCGGGCTTGGGTTCGGTCATCAGGTGGGCGAACATCGCGTGGAGCTCGGTCTCCGAGAGACGCGTCGCGGCATCGAGCAACATCTTGAAGCGCGCGAAAGCGCGGGGCTCCAGTTCGGCGGGGTGCGGGTTGTCCGCGAGTGGCGGATCGAGATAGCGTTGCGCGCCGTGCAGGTGTTCTTCCATCCAGGTCGTCGCCGCGCCGAGCAACTCGCGTTGCGAGGGCGCGCGAAAGCCGACCGAGCAGGTCATGCAGGCGCCCCGGGCGATGCCCCAATGCGGGATATCGGCCGGCAGGTAGAGGATATCGCCAGGTTCAAGCAGCCAGGTCTCGTCGGCGTGAAAATCCCGCATGATGCGCAATTCCATGTTGTCACTGAGCGTCGGGTCGGGCTGCGCCTGGTGCATGACGCGCCATTCACGCCGACCCTGCATCTGTAGCAGAAAGACATCGTAGGAGTCGGTATGCGGGCCGACCGAGCCGCCTTCCACGGCGTAGCTCACCAT
>JALULB010000128.1:0-3678 GCA_027041035.1 Sedimenticola sp.
ACCGGGAAAGAAGCCATGTACCAGATGGATGGCGGCGGCATGGAACACGCCAAAGGTCACCGCGTGCAACAGTTGCGCGACCACGACCAGTACCAGCGAGCCGGGAAACCAGCCGATCAGCAACCAGCGCGCGGCGGCGATCAGCAGACTGGCGAACACCAGCCGGCGCGCCTCGAATCGCGCCATCAGGCGGTGCATGACCAGGAACAGCCCGACCTCCGCCAACACCCCCAGCGCCCAGAACGCGCCCGTCTCGACCTTCGAATAGCCGGCATCGGTCAGATACAGCGAGAAGAAGGTGTAATAGACACCGTGCCCGGCCTGCATCAGAAAACACGCGATCAGAAAGGCGATCACCGCCGGCTGGCGCAATACATGAACGAGCGGCGGGTGCCCGGCGTCATGCCGGGAAGCATCGGGGCCATCCGTGATCAGCAGACTGCTCAGCAGGATGCCAGCGAACACCAGCAACAGCATGCCGGGCACGCTGCTCACCGACCACGCGTCGAGCAATGCGCCGACGCCGCCGACCGCGCCGATGAAGCCTACCGAACCCCACAGCCGGATCTGGCCATAGCGACGGATATCACGCCCCAGCCAATTCAGCGTGACGACCTCGAACTGCGGCAGCGAAGCGTTCCAGAAGAAGCTGTACAGCGCCATCACCCACGCGATGGCCCAGAAGGATTCGACGAAGAAGATCGCCGAGAACACCAGCAGCGACAACAACGAAGCAAGACGGATCACCGCGATACGCCGGCCGGTATGATCGGCGATCCAGCCCCAGACGTTCGGCGCGACCAGCTTGGTGACCATGATCACCGCCATCAACTGCCCGATGGCCAGCGCGTCGAAGCCCAGCGAGCGCAGGTACAGGCTCCAGTACGGCAGCAGTATGCCGAGGGCCGCGAAATAGAACAGATAGAAGGCGGACAGCCGCCAGTACGGCATCGCCCGGTCGGTGGCGCTCCTCAGCACCCGGCGAGAGGCGGGATCACCGGCGTCTCGCTGTGTACATCGGCGTTCTGGCCACGCTGACGCAATACGTGATCGAGCAACACGATGGCAAGCATCGCCTCGACGATCGGCGTCGCGCGGATGCCGACACAGGGATCATGCCGTCCCTTGGTGACGATCTCGGCCGGCTGCCCCTGCCTGTCGATGGTATGCCCCGGCAGGCGGATGCTGGAGGTCGGCTTGAAGGCGACGCGCGCGACGATGTCCTGGCCGCTGGAAATACCACCGAGGATGCCGCCGGCGTTATTCGTCTCGAAGCCGTCCGGCCCCATCTGGTCGCGATGCTCCGTACCCTTCTGCGTGATCGACTCGAAGCCGGCGCCGATCTCGACACCCTTCGCCGCGTTGATACTCATCAGCGCGTGCGCGATGTCGGCATCCAGGCGATCGAAGATCGGTTCGCCGAGTCCTGGCGGCACGCCATTCGCGACCACGCTGATCTCGGCGCCCACCGAGTTGCCTTCCTTGCGCAATGCGTCCATGTAGCGTTCCATCTCGGCGACGCGTTCGGCATCCGGGCAGAAGAACGGATTGTTCTCGACCTCGGCCCAGTCGAAGGTCTTCGGCCGGATCGGGCCGAGCGCGGACAGGTAGCCGCGCACGCGCATGCGGTAACGCTCCTTCAGGTATTTCTTCGCGATCGCGCCGGCGGCGACGCGCATCGCCGTCTCGCGCGCGCTGGAGCGTCCGCCGCCACGGTAATCGCGGATGCCGTACTTCTGCTGATAGGTGTAATCGGCGTGCCCCGGACGAAAGCTCGCGGCGATATCGGAGTAATCCTTCGAACGCTGATCCTGGTTGAAGATCACCAGCCCGATCGGCGTGCCGGTGGTCTTGCCCTCGAACACCCCGGACAGGATCCGGACCTCGTCCGGCTCGCGCCGTTGGGTGGTATGGCGTGTCTTGCCAGGACGACGACGCTCCAGATCCCGCTGAATGTCCGCCTCGCACAGGGACATGCCGGGTGGGCAGCCGTCCACCACGCAGCCGATCGCAACCCCATGACTCTCGCCGAACGAGGTCACCGTGAACAGTTTTCCAATGCTATTTCCAGACATGCGCGCATTCTACCGCGAAACGCTTATGGCGTCGCGATGCCGCTCAGGCGGCTGGCTGCGCCTCGCTCTCCGGGGTTTCCAGGTCGGCGATCACATAGCGGTTACGGCCGGCGTGCTTGGCGACATACAGGGCTGCGTCGGCGGTCGCCAGCATCGCGTCGAAGGACTCCTGCAGCTGCTGGCAGACGCCGATACTGATAGTCGTGTAGAACTCGCCTTCGGGCGTGCTCACCGTGGCGTTCTCCACCGCGCGGCGATAGCGTTCGAACATTGCGTCCGCGTCACTGACGTTGACGCCGACGACACAGAACTCCTCGCCACCGACACGCGCCAACAGGTCGCCATCGCGCACCTCGTCCTTCAGCGCCTGGGCGACGACCTTCAGCGCGCTATCACCCGCCGCGTGCCCGCGACTGTCGTTGATTCGCTTGAAGTGGTCGATATCCAGCATTGCGACGCTTAGCTCGATATGTCCACGTTGCGCGTTGTTGAACAGCCTTTCGGCATGCTCGAACAGGTAGTTGCGGTTGTGCAGGCCGGTCAGAAAATCGGTCTGCGCGGCATCGCGAATCGCGCGGACATAGTCCAGCGTATCCATGTTCTGGGTGATCCGGCAGTAGAACTCCTCCGCCTGGAACGGCTTGTGCAGAAAATCGTTCGCGCCGGCCTTCAACATGCGCGGCGTCAGGCTGGCATCGGTATCGCCGGACACACCGATGATTGCCAGGCGGGTGCGATCCCTTTGCTCGCGGATGCGACAGACCAGTTCCATGCCGTCCATGTCGGGCATGTTGTAGTCGGTGATCACCAAACGGATCTCCGGGTGCTCCTTCAGGATGTCCAGCGCGGCGACCGCGCCATCCGCCTCGATCACGCGATAGCGATGCACCTTCAGCAGATGGGCAAGATAACCCCGGAACGAGGCGGTGTCGTCCACCACCAGCACCTTCTGCCCGCAGTTAGCGAGTATCCGCCGGGCGAGACTCGCGACATAGCTGATCTCGTTGGCATTCCGCTTGTAGACATAGTCCACGACATTCATGCGCATCACGCGCTCGCGCATGGCCTCGGACATCGTGCCGGTCAGCACGATCACCGGGATGTGGCGCGCGCGTACCACGGCGACGATCTCGCCATCCGGCGCATCACCCAGATTCAGATCGAGCACCGCCAACGTGATACGATCCCGCCAGCGATCGAGCAAAACCCGGGCCTCGGCCAATGATTTCGCCTTGATCACCCGCGCCTCGGTGATTTCCTCGATATTCGCGGCAATCAGGTCGAGAATGGCGGCACTGTCCTCCACCACCAGCACGATGTCGGCCGGCGACTGGTTTCCCGCCGCCTGTGTATGGGTATCGGGCATGCAAGAATTCGCTCTGCTATCACTTCCCTAGGCTTTATCGGATAGACCCCGGATTCCTTTACCCATGACGACCAAAGCGTGAACCCATACCATGCCCTGCTCCGCGCCAGCGATCCGCGGGACACATCTCCGTTGCCGCCGGACTGGTGGCGGCAATGGCATGCGCTGGCCGATTTCGAACGCCTGGCGCCACTGCTGTGGCGCAAGCGACTCGTGGACGACGGGACGACGATGGAC
>JALULB010000128.1:3688-5256 GCA_027041035.1 Sedimenticola sp.
ACGATGGACCCGGCGAGCGCCGGGCTACGCGAACTGGCCACCCGGGCCATCATCGAGCAGCAGATCGGCCGACACTGGCTGAAGCACTTCGGCAAACGCCTGGCGAGCACCGGCAAGCAGGTCATGCTGCTGAAGGGCGCGGCGTTCAACGGTTGGCTGTACGAGGACAACGCGCCGCGCCGCGGCGTGGACATCGATCTGCTGGCGCGCGCCGAGGACTTCGACGAGGTCGAGCGCCTGCTGCTGGAAACCCACGACGTGGTGCTGATCGACCCGCGCCGTCGCTTGACGCACCGGGATCTGTTCGAGCGCATGTACCGACCGCGATCGGAGCCCGGCATCATCGTCGAACTGCATCGCGACCTGACCAATCCCGGGCTGTACCGCATCGACCACGCGGCGCTGTGGCAAGCCAGCCAGGCGCACCCGGCCTATCCGGCCGACAGCATACGCATGCCAAGCCGCGAGCACGCGCTGTTGAATCTGGCGATCCACGCGGCGCGCAACCGCTGTTTCAACGACTACGGTCTGCTGGACGCGTGGCGACTGATCTGTCTGGCCGAACCGGATTGGCGCATGCTGGAAACGCAAGCCACGGAATGGGGCGCGCGCGCGCCGTTGTATCTGCTGTTGCAGGCCGTGGGGCAATGCTGGCCACAGGCCGGGCTCGAGGACATCATCCAGCGCCTTCGCCCCGCCACGGCACGCGGGTATCTCCTGGAAAACCTGCTGACGACGACCCCGCGCGACGGACGCCTGCGCCAGCTGGCGACGCAGTTCGCCCTCAGCGACCGTCTCGGCGGCGTGCTGCGTTTCCAACTCGCTTATCTGCTCACCCGCGCCGGTGACGCGCTGATGGCGATCGGCCCGTCTCCGCAAGAGGCTTCCAGACCTAGGTCGCGGGAGCGATGAATCCCGGCTCCGGCCGCGCATAATTGCTCAATACCACGATCTCGGATGGTGGGATGTCGCGTAGCTCGACATAACTCAGTCCGTCTTCACGGCGTTGCACGGGCACGCGCGAGCCCACCGGATGGCTACCTTGATAGCCACCCGGATCGGCTGCCTCGGCGGTATTCAGCACGACGCTCAATGCCTCTCGATTCAGGCCGGCATCGACGACGACATCGGCACCGCGAAAGGCGTTGCCATGGCTGTTCACCACGCACACGGCCTCTTCGTCGTCCAGGATACGCGACCAGGCGAACAGCTCGCCGCCGGCGTGGAAACCGAATGCGCGATCCAGAAAGCGGGTCTGACGCTGATACTGGCGGCCATGGCGCAATACCGGGAATTCGCCACGCAGGCGCCCCAGCGCGGCGATGCGCCTATAGACCGGAAAGCCCGGATCGAACACATGCCGACCGGCGGTGCCGAACGCACCGAAGCCGGGCAGGCCGGTATCCAGCGGTTCGGGCTGGTCGGGCAGGCCGGCGTTGCCGTGGCGACGCGGATGATCCGGGCCGAACATCGCCTCGCGCAGATAGCGATCGTGCGATTTCCACCCGGGCAGCCAATGCCGTTCGGCGGCTTCCGGCCCGGCAAGCGCCTGTTCGGTGCCGTAGTAG
>JALULB010000128.1:5266-5744 GCA_027041035.1 Sedimenticola sp.
GTAGTAGATGCACGGGATACCCAGCGAGAACAGTTGCAACGCAACGCCGGCGACGACCTGCCCGGGCGAGGCTGCCTCGGCGGCGAAGCGGATCTTCGCGCCGAAGACGTGGTCGTGGTCGTCCAGCACCGAGATATGCCGATCGCCCAGGTTGCGATGCGAACCCATCTCGGCATCGCCGGCGTCGAAACCGGCAAAGAAATCGGCCGGATTCTCCAGCCCCTTCGCCACCTGGTTCAGCACCAGCCGCATGCCGCCTATGTCCAGCGCCGCGTCGAGATTACGGCGTAACACGTCGAGATAGCGATCCTGTTGAAAGTCGCCGCCGGCGATCTCGCCGATCAGCAGAAAGTTGCGCTTGCCGAGATTGTCGGCGAACTCCTTGATCGTGCCGCAGAAGTTACGCGCCTGCTCCAGCGAGACATGTTTCAGCGTGTCGATGCGGAAGCCGTCGCAGTCGGTCAGCGCGATCCAGTAT
>JALULB010000128.1:5754-11975 GCA_027041035.1 Sedimenticola sp.
GTATTTGTAGCAGGCGGCCAGGTCGCTCAGCACACCGGGGGCATCCAGATCGAAATCACGCAGATTCTCGAAATCGCTGCGCCGAAACTCGGCGTGCGGATCGTCGATATCGCCGTTGCCCAGGCTGCCGCTGCCGGCGCGGGTGTAGCGCTCGACATCCTGGAACTCGACCGGCCAGACACCGTCGTCGCGGCCGCTGATGACACTCACCGGCCGACCGTTCCGGTCGCGCCAGTGGCCGAACGGGTAGCGTCCCGGGTACGGCTTGTACACCGCCTTGTCGACATCGCCGGGATAGACCCAGTTGGAGCCGGAGTGGTTGAAGATGATGTCCAGCAGGATGCGCATATCCAGCGCGTGCGCCGCCTCGACCAGCGCGACCAGATCCTCGCGCGTGCCGAAGCGCGCATCGACATCCAGATAGTCCTGGATGCCGTAGCCGTGATAGGTATCCAGATGCGTGCGCTGGCGGAATACCGGACTCAACCAGATGGCGGTGACGCCCAGATCCTTCAGGTAGCGCAGCTTCGTGCGCACCCCTTCGAGCGTGCCGCCCTGCCAGCGATCACCGCCGGATCGCGCCCAGTCGTCCCAGCGCCAAGCTTCGCCATTGGGCAGATCGGGACGCGCGCTCCACGGGCTGTCGCGATCGAGCAACGGGCGTGAATCCTCCCGCGCATCGCTGAAACGGTCGACGAGCAGGAAATACAACACCTGGTCGCGCCAGTCCGCCGGCGAGGGGAAATAACACTGTCGACGCGGCAGATGCACTTGGGCGCGCAAAGCGTCCGGGCGGGGCCGGACCAGGGCGGAATCGGTGAAGTCCATGGCAAAACACTCCTGAAAGAGCAGGCGACATCCGCAAGCTTAGCCCACATTTCTCACCAGGGGGCGAGATGATCGCGTAGGGCTTTGGATTCACAGGGGGTTTTCTGAAAGAGCGGAATACAGGTCGTATCTCCGATTGAAGAAAATCTCCTGTGGATTCAAAGAACAAGCGAGGACTCGCCCATCTGGTGAGAGATGCGGGTTAGCCCATCTCCCGTCCGTGGGCCGCAGTATTTGACGAACCCGCGACCGAACGGCCATCAACCGGCTGCGTGATCCGCTTCTGCCAGGGCAAAGATCCCCGGCGCGTTACGCCAGTAGCCCTTGTAGTCCATGCCGTAGCCGAAGACGTAACGGTCGTCGACCTCCAGGCCGATATAGTCGCATTGGAAGCCGTTGTGACGCGCATGACGTTTCCGGCACAGCACGGCGGTGAGCAAACGCGCCGGACGTTCCTCCCGACACACCGCGACGATCTCGGCCAGGGTCACGCCTTCGTCGAGTATATCGTCGACGATCAGTACGGTGCGGCCCTCCAGCGACTGTTCATGACGCTTTCGCCAGTTCATCGCCCCGCCACGGGTCTGCTCGCGGTAGCGGGTCGCGTGGATGTAATCGAGGCGCAGCGGGAAATCCAGACGCGTCAGCAGATGCCCGGCGGGGATCAGTCCTCCGTTCATCACCACCAGCACGATGGGATCGGTGCCGGCCAGGTCCTCGGTGATCTGTCCAGCCATGCGGGAGATCGCCGCCTCGGTCTCGCTCAGGTCGAACAGACGGTCGGCGCGGTCGAGTACCTGTTGCATGTCCTCTTTCATCGCGGTCATCAACCCATCTCCAGTTTGAATGCGTCCAGATCCTGTAACGCGCGCAGCTCGGCCAGGGCCTGCGGGTAGCGATCGTCCCGAGACAGCGAACGCCGGGTGACGCGCCCCCGGCCATGCATGCGCGCGATACGTGTCTGGGCAACCGGATCCTCGCGGGTCTTCAACGTCTCCAGCACCTCGACGGCGGCGTCACGGTTGTTACACACCAGCACCATGTCGCAGCCGGCCAGCAATGCCGCCTCAGCGCGTTCGGCAAAACCGCCGGCGGTTTCGGCCGCCGCCATCGACAGGTCGTCGCTGAAGATGCAGCCCTGAAAGTTCATCCGCCGGCGGAGAACATCGCGTAGCCAGATACGCGAAAAGCCGGCCGGCCTGGCATCCACCCGGGCGTAGATGACATGTGCCGGCATGATCGCATCCAGGCCGTTGGCTATGAGTGTCTGAAAAGGCTGAAGATCGCTGAACTCCAGATCGACCAGGTCACGATCGTCGATCGGCAGGTCGACATGCGAGTCCGCCGCCACTTGGCCATGTCCGGGAAAATGCTTGCCGACGGCCGGCATGCCCGCTTCGTGCATGCCCTTCATCCAGGCGCCGGCGAGGCGCGCGACGGCCGTCGGCAGGGCATGAAACGCGCGATCGCCGATCACCTCGCTGATACCCGCGCCCAGATCCAGCACCGGAGCAAAGCTGAAATCCACGCCCACGGCACGCAGTTCCGAGGCCATCAACCAGCCCAGGGTTCTCGCCGCGCGCAAGGCATGCGCCCGGGTGCTGTCGTACAGGGCGCCGAGGCTCGCCATCGGCGGCAGGCAGCTGAAACCTTCGCGAAAACGCTGCACCCGGCCACCCTCCTGATCGACCGCTATCAAGGTGTGCACCGAGACCTCATGAATCTGCTCGATCAGCCGACACAACTGCTCGGGAGACTCGTAGTTGCGCGAGAACAGAATGATGCCACCAGCGGCCGGATGCCTCAGCAGCTCGCGCTCCTCGGCGGAGAGCTCCACGCCCAGCAGGTCGAACATTACCTGACCGTGGCTCATGAGCAATCCCGGTCGACAAAAGACAATTTACAACGACAAGTCCGCATGGCTTGTTCCCCTGGAGCAATTCGACGCCCCATTTTCCCAGTATTTTCATCGTAATAGAAGGAATCAGATGTCATGAAGCGAATCATCCTGCTCGGACTGTTGTCGGTACTCGGCACATTGGCGCTTGCCGGTGAAGAGGAAAGCGCGCCCGAGATCGCCTATTTCGCCCTGGAGCCGGCGCTGATCACCAACGTAAAAGGCAAGCCGCGGTATGTGAAGGCCGAGGTGCAGCTGATGACCGAACGACCCGACAAGCTCGGCGATATCGAGATAAACGCACCGGCGATTCGACACACCCTGCTGATGCTGCTGACCGAACAGGACGGCGACACCCTGCGCACACCCGCTGGAAAAGAGGCGCTGCGCAAGAACGCGTTGGAATCGGTGCGCAAGACCCTGAAAGAGCTGACCGGAAAAAAACTGGTCGAAGAGCTGTACTTCACAGCATTCTTCGTTCAGTAAGGTTATACTCAAAACTACGAGAATATAAATCGCTAAATTGTTAATTTAATTAACAATTGGGGAAACATTTTCTACCCGGATGTATAATGGAAGAATCAATTGGCTGCCAATCCTGATTACCTGACCATGACCACACTGATCGGCCAGATCATTGAAGTCCGCGGCGACCGCATGATCGCCGCGTTCAGCCGCGCCGCGGGCGACGGGCAAACCGCGTCGATCGGTCGGCTGGGCTCTTTCGTCAGCGTACAGCAGAACGGCCTGCGCGTGCTCGCCTCGGTATTGAGCATGGCGGACGATACGGATCGCGACCGCCGCCAGAATCCCGAAGCGGTCACGACAAGAGTCACCCTGATGCCGGTCGGCCAATTGGATGCCGACGGCGGGTTCTCGCCTGGCATCAACAGCTACCCGACCACTGGCGCGAAGGTCTATGCCGTCGAGGATGCCGAGCTGCGCGCGCTTTTCGATATCTACGCGCCGCTCGGTTTCGAGGTCGGCACGCTGCCGGCCAGGCACGATCAACCGGTCTATCTGCATCCCGGTCGCCTGTATGGTCGGCATCTGGCGATCCTCGGGCAGTCCGGCTCGGGCAAATCCTGGACGGTCACCAGCCTGCTGCAACGCACCGTGGAGCGCATGCCGAACGCGCATATCGTGCTGCTGGACCTGCATGGCGAATACGTCTGGCGGGACGAACAGGGCCAGATGCGGTCCGCGTTCGAGGAAGGCAGCTATCGCTATCTCAGCGCGCGCGATCTGGAGATTCCGTACTGGCTTCTGACCTACTCGGAGCTGGTCGACCTGCTGATCGATCGCAACGATCCGGGCGCCTCGACGCAGATCGCCTTTCTCCGCGAAACCGTGTTCTCCCTGCGCAAGAAGGCCAATGAACACCTGGACCTGGATCGCCTGTCGGTCGACTCACCGGTGTATTTTCCGCTTGCCCAGCTGTTTCTCGCGTTCAAGAAGGCCAATGAGCAGACCCTGGATTTCGGCAAGGCGCGTGGCGCGTTGAACGGCCAGTTCGATGAGTTCCTGGTCAAGCTGCAAAGCAAACTGAACGACGCGCGCTACGATTTTCTCTTCAAGCCGACGCGCAGAACCGATTCGTCCACGCTGGCCGACCTGCTGCGCGATTTCATCGGACTCGGCGAGGAACGCTCGCAGATCACGGTCATCGACCTCAGTCCGGTGCCGTTCGACGTGCGTCCGACGGTTTCCGCGCAGATCGGTCGGCTGGCGTTCGAGTTCAACTACTGGAACCCGCACTACCGGGAGTTTCCCATCTCCCTGGTCTGCGAGGAAGCGCACGCGTATATCCCGCGGGACCGGCATGGCCAGTACGAAGGCACACGCCGGGCGATGGAGCGTATCGCAAAGGAAGGCCGGAAGTACGGCGTCAGTCTGGTCGTCGTCAGCCAGCGACCGCATGAGCTGTCGGAAACCGTGCTCGCGCAATGCGGCAACTACATCTGCCTGCGCGTCACCAATCCGGACGACCAGGACTATATCCGCCAGCTCGTCCCGGAAAGCACGCGGGACCTGACGGAAACCCTCAGTTCACTCGGTCGCGGCGAGGCCCTGATACTCGGCGAAGCCACGCCGCTACCCACCCGCGTGCAATTCACTCCACCAGATCCACCGCCCAACAGCAACGACGTGGATTTTCATACCTATTGGCGCGACGGCATGCGGGATCTGGATATCGACACCATCGTCAGTCGTTGGCGGAACCAACGGCGCTGAATCGATACAGCGCATAGCTTTCACGTTCGTCGCCCGGACGATGGCCGCGCCAGATCAGCGTGCCGAAGTCCGCATGTTTACGCCCGGCGAGATCGTGTTCCTGCACCAGGATCAGGTCGCAATGCTTGTCGATCTCCGTCGGCGCGCACGACGCAGTCTGGATACCGAGATAGTATTCGAACAGCGCGCGTTGCGGTTCTCCGAGCAGCACTCCGGAGATACAGCCGTGTTCCGCCGGCAACGCCCGGGCAAGGCCGAGGCACATCGTGTCGTAACTCTTTTCCGCGTCGATCACCGGTAACAACAGGGTCATCACCAGTAGCCAACTCGTGGCCAGCCCGGCCGCCAGGCGCAATGCCAGCGCGAAGTGCGCCGTCAATGGCGCTTTCAACGCAATCCACAGCCACAGGCCGGTCGCCATGATGGCCGGCAGCAACAGCGGCCACGAGACGCGCAATGCTTCCAGCGGATGTTTCTCCGCCAGGGTGGCGTAGGCCACATCGGGAACGCCGCCGACACCGACCAGCCAAACCACCCAGAGCAGCACCACTAACACACCGAACAAGCCGTTTACCGACAGGGCGATCCGTCGCACCGCCGTTGCCGACAGCGCCCGCAGGCCGGGCACGGCCAATACCGCCAGTGGAATGTACATCGGCAGGGCATAGAGCGCGCGCGCATCGGCCGCCAGCGACAAGACGCCGAGCATGACGACAAACTGACTCAAAGGCAGGAAGGTCGCCGGGTTGGCAAGCGCGTTGCGCCACCCGCCGCGCCAAAGCGCGAAAAGCGCCAGCGGCAGTATCGGCAGGCCGGCCCACGGCAGGGTTCGAAAATAGAAACCCGGCGTGGCCGGCGGCCCAAGATGCACCGAGCCGACAAAGCGACCGATGTTGTTCACCCATAGCCACTGATAGAGCAACTCGGGGGAACGCTGATAGAGTGCGATTGGCCAGATCAGCAGCCATGGCAGGGCCGCCAGCAATCCAACCAGCATCGCAAGCGCATACTCCCGCGTCCGCCATGCCGGCTGCGCCAGCAGAAGCAATGCCCCCAGGCCGATCAACCCCGGACCGAGCACACCCTTACTGAGAAACGCGATGCCTGCGCCGGTCCCCAGCGCGAGACCGCCGGCAAGCCAATGCCGTCGCGCGAGCGCCATGCCAAAAAAGGCCATGGCGATGCCGGACAGCATCGCGATATCGGTCAGAAGCTGGTGGGCGCGCACGACCAGCCCCAGGGTTGCCGTCAGCAGCAGCAC